>JAFDCA010000331.1 GCA_019313025.1 Deltaproteobacteria bacterium | reverse complement strand
TTCAGATAAAAAAAGATACTCCGATTTAAACATTAAAGAAGAAATCAGAAAACAGGATGAGAACAGTATTGCAGGCTGCAATGATTTAGGTCCAAAGATGGTATCAAAATCAACAATTCTGACATGAGTCGCCTCACCGTCTTTTTGAATAAGGAGATTTTTCGGCCAGAGATCAAAATGAACAAGGTATTGTTGTTCGGACAGAAAAAGTTCATTGTAGCGTTCATATTGCAGCAAATTGTTTGCGGCTGCCTTAATAGAACAATCATCGATCTTGGAAAAATAACTCTTTATGACATCGTCTACGGTTGCACTAGCGGGCCATGTGTAACTCCATGAGTGAGACGAAGACTGGGTTAAGATATCGTAAAAAGTTGAACAAGTATCCGGTCTTAATTTAGTTGATACATCACAAAGTCTCCGATGAATAGTATATACTGATTTTACTATTGCTTTTGATTCTTCTGAGCTTGGATAGTGGTCTAATTGAACCCCAGCCAAATAACTTTGAACTTGAATCCCATTCAGAGGTTTGGTTGTTTCGTTCATCTCCCAATAGAGGATGCGTGGAGTTATTTCATCATTGGCGGCAATCGCCTCCATAAGTTCCGCCTGAAACTTGAAGTGATCTTCATCGCTATGTGCAAACCTAACCACCAGAGGTGTCGAAGTGTCTATCCTATAAACTTCAGTTCCAAGCCCCTTGTGCAACTCGGTACAAGGCATTTTAGGATCTGGATTAAAAACTGCTTTGATTACTTTGCTGTAATTCACAATCAGCGTTTCTTTTTAAACAAAAATTATGAGTTCATTTGTCGATACGTTGAAAATAATTGTATCAAATTACACTTCAATATATTTTGCGATATCTAAAAATATCACAAAATTGACCAAATTTCAGATACGTAGATGATATCGCGATTTTACGATTTTTTGGATATAAAAGCTATATCACAGGAATTTTGGAGATTCAAAACTAAAGATTAGTAAGTAATATCTGAACAAAATTGAGGTGTCTTCGACCTTTAATATGTTGTAGTCTTTACAAAGATTCAAGCAGGATCATTATATCTTCAATTTTTTCTTTTGCCCTGTTATAACCCTCTTCGATTGTATGCTCAACCTGATCGAAATCCAGCATTTTTAATTCTCCAAGGTGTGGCTGGATTAAAACGTCCGGTGGGGTCACGGCCAGATTTATGCGGGTTATCCGATCTTGCATTATATTGATCGAGGTTGTAACCGTCTCTATGATATCCGGTGTGGAGGCTTCTTTTTTAAACAGCTCATTGATTTTGGTTTTAAAGCTTAATTCAGCGTTTTCATAATACTCTGACAATTTTTTAGTTAGTTCAGTTTTCTTTTCTTCTTGTTTCACAGCTTTCTTTTCACCTCGAAATTTTTCCTTTTTCCGTTTTTGTTTTGAGATAATACCGCTGCTGAGATCCACGGCAATAACAATATCAGCTCCCATCGCCCTGGCGACACTTACGGGCACCGGATCCACTAAACCACCGTCCACAAGCCAGCGATCCTTGACTCTTGCTGGAGCAAAAAGTCCTGGCGTCGACATACTTGCTCTGAGCGCGTCCAATATATGTCCAGACTTCAATACCACTTTTCGCCCTGTTTCGAGGTCTGTGGCAACCATCATTACGGGGATTTTCAATTCTGAAAAATTTTGTACATCGGTGTGTATTGAAAAGAGCTCCCTCAGTCTTTTTGTGCCATCCAGAAGACCGGACCGCGGAAGAACGATATCAAAATAGGAAAAAACTTTTTTGCCATCCATCTTGAGAACAAACTTTCTCAGGCTTTGGATGCTTCTGCTGGCATAGATAGCGCCAACGTAAGAGCCAATACTGCATCCTACAATGAGATCGATCGGGATATTCGCCTCTTCCAGAGCCTCAATAGCCCCAATATGAGCCCACCCGCGCGAGGACCCGCAACCTAGAACAAGACCAACAGTTTTTCTCAGTGACATGGTTCTAACCTATGTCTTCAAACTTTCGCAGACGTTTAAAAACTAAACATCGTCGATTCCAATCGAAGTTTTTAGGCCACCTGACTGTGGTCGTCATCCTTGCTGTAGAAGAGGAGGTCCGGAAACACGGTTCCCAGGTGGCAGTACTCCAGATACTCCTTCAGAGCGATGGCGGAACCATCACCCTGAAGTTTATGCCTCACCTTATCCGATAGAAATAATTGGATGTTTTCAAAAGACACAATAAATTTTCATCCATTGTGTTTAGCGCATAACTGCGGCGTTTCAATGCAAACCCAGAAACCCTGAAATGTTTTACGCCATTGAGCATGAAAATTTATGGGTTCATCTCGTAGGCATTGTTGAGCGGTTCAAGATACTTGCTCCAGATGCGGTCGAATCTTTCCACATTTCTGACCGGCTTTTTGATCATCTTCAGGCAGATTCCCATTTGAGCATCCGTGCTGCTTGTCTTGGAATAGAGCTGAAGAGCAAATCTGGAAAAATCACGAATCATGAAATCAAAAATCTGGTCGATAAATTCATCCTCAACCTTGTAGATTTTCGCATTTTCAATGATCAGCTGGCCGTATGCCACCAAGGTGAACAGTTCCCCCAGAATCAATAGAAAATCGATGTCCCCCTGCTGATCTTTTTCGGGCGGCGCGGTCATTAAAAGCTCCTGCAGAACCCCGATCTGTTCTTTGAACACAGTCAGGTTGGGAAGATCGATGCTGTTATAGGCAATGTTGAAATCATGAAAACGGATCTTGCCCAGACCGCGGGTGGGTCCCTGGTTGAAGAGAAAGCTGTCATCCTCGGTGCCGTTTCTTTGGCCGATTTCCGGGAATTCACCCGGATTGAAAAAATAGTTGGCCATGAACTTGATGATCAAGGCCATGTTGACGTGTACGGTGCCCTCCAGTTTTGGAAGCGCCCGAATGTCTTGGGCCGCCATCTCGAAATACATGTCTTTCTCAAACCCCTTGGCCGCGATAACATCCCAAAGCAGGTTGATCACCTCTTCCCCCTGGGTGGTTACCTTCATCTTGGTCATGGGCGTGTAAAGCAGGTAACGCCTGTCGTCTGCTGAAGCCGCCCTGATGTAGTCCGCATTCCTCAAGGCAAAAAGCTTCATGGCCGCAAGCCGTGTGTAGG
>JAFDCA010000330.1 GCA_019313025.1 Deltaproteobacteria bacterium | reverse complement strand
TGCATTCAGCCAAGTCAAATGAGAACACCTCGGCATCCAGCGCCATGAATTGTTTTTCAATAACCTCTGCAGCATGCCGGGTGGACCCTGATGGAGAAAAATACGCAATGAATACTTTTTTCTTTTTCATAATTTACAATCCAGAGGTTTCAGGTTCAGCCATACATGCCGCCATGGCTTGGATCAAATCCCGCTCGTCAAAATCATACCCCTTATCTTTGATGGCTTTCCATAATTTTTCCCTGTCACCGAAATTCTGCATCATTTCTCTGAAATTTTTATCTTCTCTCATCTTTTGTAAGAATGCTTGCGCACTGTTAAAAGCCATGTTTATTCCCCTTATTATACTGCTGTCTATGATTTCGAAAACGCCAGACGGGCTTCTAAAAACAACAGCACCGACCCTGTGACACCATCGAAAAACCGCTTTGATCCGTGATAAAGAGACTGCACTTTTTCAACGGAAAAAAAGAATGCCACCAGGCCGTACCAAATGACCGAAACGCATACAATTAGGGCAATGGTGAAAACATACACCCAAACAGGCGCCAGGGGAGGAATAGTGGCCACAAAAAGACTCCCAAAAAAGGCTGCTGTCTTGGGGTTGGAAAAACTGGTCAATAAACCCCGGCGAAAAGCAGCATATTTTGAAACGGGTAATTGGCTTTTCAGTAAAACGGATAGCGAAATATTGAAAGTAGCCCGAATGATCTTGAACCCGATGAACATCAGATACAATCCACCCACCAATCGTATGGTACCATAAAGCCAGGGCAAATGAGCAAATAAAACACCCAAACCCAGCAGGCTGGCCGTCGCCCATATGCCCGCACCCGTGGATACGCCTAAAGCGATAAATAATCCGTCAATTCTGGATTCAGCCATAGAATACTGTGTAACTGCAACAAAGTTGGGGCCGGCAATGGTTACGACCAGAAACCAAATACCGATTAAACTGCCGATTGAAAAAACTAATTCCATTTTTTATTCCAAAGCTAAATTTGAATGTATCTGTTTTTTTCCCACAGAAAAGTATCGTTGCCGGTCTTTCGCCACATCTTTTTATTCCCGAATCTTAGCCATAAGTCGAGAATAAATCGTGACTCATGTCTGAACAAAAAATGCGAGTTAAGATTAAAAATCAATGCCTGATCAATATCCGTATATGACTCGGCAGGTCCAACAATAGACTCACTATACAACATCATATCATTGGTATCGTTCCAGTCAATTTTCCAATCCACATTTCTTGGCATGAAAAACATATTGTATGTGTTTCTGTCCAGTGTCGGGTCAATGGCAATCCATCTTTCGTCCAAATAGACTTCGGTAAAACAATGATAAAACGGGCTCGAAACCGTCAAATAAGCCGCACCCATTGCAGGTTTCATAAAATCATTTCGCATAGGGTTGGCCTTAAGTTGTGACGGAATTTTACAATAACGCAACAGCGCTATTAGGAGCAGGTTCTTATTCCAGCAGGCGCCGTAACCTTTCTTTAAAGTTTCAGATGCTTTCACTTGCCAGTGATCTCCCCCGAATATAATTTCGTCTCTGACAAACATGAACATATTTTTTGTCAGCTCAATGGGATTTTTTGATGCTCGAAAAAGATCATTTGCCGTACTTCGAATTGCTGGATGATTGTAATCGCAGAAATACGTCTCCTTAAGATGATTGATACTTTTTAAATCATCGTTAACAACCATTCCATCTCCCTTCCCTAAAATGAAATCGTCATTTGTTTTAAAACAACGCCGAACCGTTAAGTCCTTTTCATTTTTATTTATCCATACTTGATAAAGGCCAAGTTTCCCTTAATCTTATGTGTGATTGGCATTTCCATGTCGTTGAATGTGGATAAAATGTTATCTAAACTTCGGGAAATAAGTGCTCCTGACCCGGCGAGCATATTCAAATAGCGATTGCTCCAACGGCTGCTCTGTACCAGCGTGGTTATGGCTGAATTTCCACCGTGGGTTAACACACGCTTTATTTCTTTCAATGCTGTTTTTACGTCATCTATACAATGGAGGAGATTGAGTGATATAACCGCATTGAAAATGTTATCTTTAAATGGCAACTGAAGTGCATCCGCGTGTAAAAAGAACATGTTTTCAGATATACTCCCCTTTAGTCTCTCAAGTCGAGATTTGCCTTTTCTGAGCAATTTTAAAGACTGATCCAAAAATACTACCGGTCGATTCGAAAAATTTGCATAAACTTCTGCCGTAAATGCTAACGAGCCGCATGCGAGATCCAGAGCCCAACCCTCTGATGACGAATTAAGGACATCTTCACATAAAGTGGCATAATCTTTTATGGAGTATCCCCACATCAGCCAGTTATAAAACCGATTGCAGGCGACCATGTCGTAAATCGCAGACGCACCAAAGCTGTCAAATGAACCCGGCGATTCTCCTGTTGAATAGACAGAATAAATATCCTCAGCGACGATATTCAAGCGTACATTTTCTGAAATTATTTCCGACAGTATGCGAGGTTCGGACATTTTTCTATTTCTTATTTACTACAATCTCAAACGTGATTTTTCTTCTTTTTGAACCAGTCGCTCCAAGAAGCGACTTTGGATACTTGCCGTTGATTTTCTGTATTACCATCGATTTCGTCAAAGATTTTTCTAAAGGCCGGAAACCGAATCCACATTTGGCTTCGTGTAATCCGATCGGTATGCTTATAAACTTCCAGAACATCTTGTTCTGTTCTATTTTGCATGTCATCTTGGTTTCTGGTATTTTACCGACGCTTTTTCCTGGTTCTTCATGGGATCATCCTTTTTTAACCCGCGGAACAACCTGAACCTTGAGCATGACCTCACCGTATCCGTAGCAATCAACGCCAGTGTCCGGGCAACGGACGTAGCGCATGAAATGAAAGTCATTCGGCTCAAGACCTTCGCTGAGTCTCTCGTTGATCAGGGCCACTGGGATCGTAAGTTGCGATATAAGATACACGCACATCCTTTTTGGACACAGCTTGGATATGAAATTACCGTCCACATCGAGAAT
>JAFDCA010000329.1 GCA_019313025.1 Deltaproteobacteria bacterium | reverse complement strand
TACCTTGACAGTGGTAATGGTGTTAAATATGGTTAATTTGAGCATATGCTCATAAAAAAGCCCGGTCCGATAGATGACCGATTTTGCTTTCTTTCAAAGCCGACTATTGCATAGCCGGCTGTCATAACCGCCATGCCCAGATTCACGAGCTCGGTGAGCACTGCGGCGGTGGATACGGGGTGGTGCATCTGTGAATCACCATCTGTCTGGCAACGGGGATTTTAAGGCAAAACGAGCGCGAATATCTGAGCGATGGCCTCAAAGAGGGGGCCGTTTACGGCGCCTAAAATAATTCAACTGTTAAAAGATCAAATTTGAAAACATTTCTCGATTGCATACCCTGTTTTTTTCGACAGGCTTTAGCGGCAACAAAAATGACGACCGACGATAAAAATGTTCATCGGCGAGTTTTGAATTCAGTCGCGTTCCTGATTCCCGAACTGGTACTTGATGCTACCCCTCCTGAAATTGCCCAACAGGTGTACCGGGTCGTCTATGAGATTACAGGTGATAGCGACCCGTATGGCAATGCCAAAAGACAAGCAGATGATTTAGCAATGTCATCCTATCCACTCATGAAGGATCGGGTTGACGATTCGGATGACCCATTACAAACGGCATGCAAACTGGCCATTGGGGGAAACGCTATCGATTTAGGTGCGCAGGCAGAATACAGTGACATGAACACGATCATAGAAGAAAGTTTAAGCTGCGCCCTAAATTCATGCGACTATAAACTGTTTGAACAAAGTGTCACAGACGCGTCATCAATTTTGTACCTTGGAGATAATGCCGGCGAGATTGTATTCGATCGAATTCTGACAGAGCAAATATTAAAGATAAATTCAAATAATATTGTCTACGTGGTCAGGGAACAGCCGATTATAAACGATGCGACCATTGAGGATGCCGTCCGGGTGGGGATCAATAAAGTGGTCAAAGTCATTTCAAGTGGATCGGAAGCGCCAGCCACAATTTTATCTCAATGTTCTTCTGAAATGAAGGATCTGTATAATTCCGCTGATGTTATTATTGCCAAAGGCCAAGGAAATTACGAATCTCTTTGTAACAGGCCCGAAAATATTTTCTTCTTTTTCAAAGTAAAATGTCCGGTAATTGCCAGAGACTGCGGATATGATGTCGGCACATTGGCGCTAATCGGTAATCGCGTATAAAATGCCCCGGTCTTTGTTTTGTTTGGCAGGATTGAAAGGCGAGTTAAAATTTCGATTGACGACAGGATATTCGCTTTTCAGCGGTTTCCAAAAGTGTTTATACGCTTAATTCATCAAATTTCCCAAAAGGAATTCGTAGTCATTGGCTACAAATTCTGTAACAAAAAGCGACACTTTGATAAGGCCCTGTTCATATTAAAGAATGATCGCTAACCTCACTTTTTTCGATCAAAACTGTAGCGTATAGATACACTGCCCAATTTTTCCTTTTATCTGCCGGCCGTGCACCCCATCACATTCCATATATCTAACTGATTTTAATATTAATTTTTTTTAATAACAACGAGCACTTGAACGCGCTCCTGGCATATTGCTTGCTATTTAAAATTTACACAGCAAAAGAGCTTTGCTGACCATACCCATAGCAAGGAGGTAAGCAATATGCGAAAAGAAGATAAAAAAAAATTGGCCCATAAAAAAGAAGTTGTCGTCGGATTCAATGTTTTGGAAAAAGAATGTATCTGGATGAAAGCGGGTGTTGTCAATTTCCGGTTGTGTGACAATGCTTATGACTGCAATAGCTGCCTGTTTGACAAAGGCATGCGAAAAGCGCTGAGTTCCAGGGGTAAAGAAGGTGAAAAAGGGATTAGCCTGGCGAATCTCTTAAAAAACGAAAAACGAGATGGATCATCTCCCTGCCGGCATGCGTTAACCGGTCGGACCGTAGCATCGAAAATTTGCCCCTTTAACTATGAATGTTATCATTGCCCATATGATCAATGGTTGGATGATTATGATCAGATGGAATACAAACCGGCGCTCAGTCATACCCTGGCTTCAGGTTTCAAGCTAGCGCAAGGGTATTACTACCATCCGGGTCACGCCTGGGTGCGCTTTGAACACGGGGGCCGAATTCGGGTTGGATTTGATGATTTTCTGGTAAAACTGTTTGGGCCTTTGGATGCACTGGAACTGCCCAGGCTTGGAGCTTCCTTGGAGCAAGATCAAATCGGGTGGAAATTTAGCCGCAACAGTAAAAAGGCGTTTGTCCGTTCGCCTGTCTCTGGAGCAGTGCTGACCGTAAACTACCGCACCCAGGACCATCCGGATATCGCCCACAAAGATCCTTACAATGAGGGCTGGTTATTCATACTGGAACCGGATAAGCCAAAAAAAAATTTAAAGGAACTGTATTTCGGATCCAACAGTGTCGAATGGATGGAAGAAGAAAGCAAAAAACTCCTTGAATTGATCGGGCCGGAATACAAACGGCTGGCGGCAATCGGTGGCGAACCGATTGATGACGTATACGGCAGCATCCCGGAGCTTGGGTGGAATTTGCTGGTAGAAACGTTTTTGGTTAAGCAGAATCCTAATCAATCGAACAATGCTTCATTTGGCACTTCTGGCATGATGAATGCAAAAAAAATTCTCAAGGCCTTGTTGCCACCTTAAAATATTTGAAACAATATCTGCAGAAGTATATCGGTGTTGCATCCAATTCGTCCAAGGTGCTGGAAAAATGCATCAGGCAATGTTTATCTTCACAGTGCAAGAGATTAAAGAGATGACCGATTTCGTGCAGCGTCACTTTAACTGCTCTTTCATAAACCGAAGAAGTCAGTTTGCTAAGCATTTTATCCGTTTGCAACCTGAAAAGAGATACAATTGCAAATTTGCCTCCCTGCTGTGCCTCTCCATGAACATGCGTGAGAATCGGAATGAAGAGATCTTGCGTACAAACGGCAACGACCTTCTTAAATCCTTCCAATTCCAGGACGGAAAAGGCCCGTAACATCTTGCCGGCATCATATTGCTGTCGTCGTTTGTCAAGCGCATCTGCAGGAGGACCAAAAAACGGGAGAATTTCTGAAGGCAGATTCAGATGCACCTCGATATTGGACGCAATGATTTTTAGAATTAATTCGGGAACGGCACCGACTGGAAGGATGCCGATGATTGTTTCGTCCCGGATCATAAGTAAACGGTTTCGAAAATCTTTAATGTTCTCTGCGTTTCAAATCAAAACGTTTTATCTTTTTGTGTAACGTCACTCTATTAATATCCAGAACTTTTGCGGCTTTGGTTACATTCCAGCCGGAATCCTCTAAAATCCATCTTATATATTCTCGTTCGTTTTCTCGAAGCGATATTCTCCTGGATGGCGGCTTATCGTTTAAATGCAGAAAAGAGAAATGATCGGCTCCGAGCGTACGAGATTTGGCAAGCACCACGGCGCGTTCCACTGCATTCTGCATTTCTCGGACGTTTCCCGGCCACTCATACTTGGATAGCAGGGAGATCGCATCGCGGTTGATATGATCCACATGTTTATTGGTTTCCTGGCTATATTTCTGTAAGAAATGCGTCGCCAAAAGAGGGATATCTCCAGTTCGTTTTCGCAGAGGGGCAAGATCAAGGG
>JAFDCA010000328.1 GCA_019313025.1 Deltaproteobacteria bacterium | reverse complement strand
CATGTCGCTCAATCGAATCGGTGGGGGTGTTTTTTGAGGCGTTGGTCATGTTGTCTTTTCAACAAATATTAATTTTTGAATTGCTTCTGAAAGGCTAAAAAATCAGGAGGAAAGTGCATTCGCCTGGGCCCATGAAGACCCGCTAAAAGTAAAAAATAGGCCTACACAAATCCACATTTTTGAAGAATAAGATATCATGGTCCACTCCAATTAACAGTTGATCCTCTTTAAACGAAAGAAATTAACGGCAAAAAGGCAAAAAGATTATATTTCCAATTTTCTTTTTTCTCTGGAACATTCGATTCAAACAGTAAACCGGTCAGATATTGAATCTTATCGAAGGAGAAAATTTAACTGTTTACCAATTCTTTCAATACCTTTTTCATATCCAAAGCTCAAGAAAATTTAAAAGAACGGACGACACCTGCATGTGGTGTCCCGGTAGTCTCGAACCGAGAAGTGATTAAAACATCCCAATTATAATATTTATAGGCGCCCGACTTTTGCCAAATCTCTTGCGCAATAGCAATATAGGCGGGGAATCAGTTTTATAATGGGTTGAATTTGCTTTCTTTCAGAGATGAGGACCAGCTCAGAACGTTATATGCACCCCTAAGCTTCCGGTGCTCTCCGACCATTTTCAATTTGGATAATGTTTCTTGACAAGTCCTGCAAAATACATTCAAGTTCGGAAAGATTTCATAGAGCCGAATTGGTCCAAGTGAATCAATAGAAGGTTTTTCTATTTCAAATCCACGGAGCCAAGAGCGATGGAAAAAAGCGAAACACTGATTGTGAAAAAATCTTTACTTTCATGGGTGTACAGGGGCAACCCCAGACTCAAACTTTTGCTGGTGATAACAGTAATTGCTACGGTTTTTGTAAGGATTGTGCCGCTTGAAATGCAAAAACGCATTGTCAACCAGGCGATCCAATTGAAAGCCTTTGAATTGTTGCTGATTTATTGCGGTATCTATCTGGTGGCCGTTGTCATCGCCGGGTGCCTCAAGTTCGTTATCAGCTATCTCCAAACCATAATCGGACAAGGCGCCCTTGCGGCTATGCGCAAAGAACTTTACCGTCATGCGCTGACGCTGCCTCTGAATTTTTTTAGAAAAACTCAGCCTGGGATGGTGGTTCAATCTTTTGTATCTGAGCTGGCTACCGCGGGGGACTTTGTCGGTATGGCGGTGGCCATCCCGGTTACCAGTGTGTTGAGCCTTTTGGCCTTTCCCGGATATCTTCTCTGGTTAAATCCCTTATTGGCCCTTGTTTCGTTTGCCATATATCCTGTTGCGCTATTCATACTTCCCATGCTGCAGCGGCGAGCCAATATGGAAAACAAAAAGCGCGTGGATGTATCGCGAGTTTATTCCGGTAAACTGGCTGAGGCTATTTCCGGAATCCATGAGATACAGGGCAATGCCGCGCATCATCTAGAAAATAACAAATTTGAATTACTGGTAAACAAGCTTCAGAAAATAAGGATTACGTGGAACCTGTATCGCCAGGGGATCAAGGTTAGCAGTAATTTTTTTACGAGCTTCAGCCCTTTTGTCATCTTTCTGCTGGGCGGCTATCTTACCATCAATGGAAAACTGGAGCTGGGTGCTCTGGTAGCATTTTTGTCCGCGCAGGAAAAGCTTTTCGACCCCTGGAGTGAACTCATCGACGTCTACCAGTCCTATCAGGAAGCGTCCGTCAACTACCAGCGAACCATGCAATATTTTGATGTTGCCCCTGAATTTATAATTGAACCGCAAGGTCGGCCACCCTATAAGCTGGATGGCAATATCGAAGTCAAAAACTTATCCTTCACGACAGAAGACGGAGTTCAACTTCTGGATGATATAAATTTTGCACTACCGGCCGGCGGTCAACTGGCCTTAATCGGATTTTCCGGCAGCGGCAAAAGCACTCTGGCCCATTGTATCGCACAGCTTTACAAATACGCCAAAGGACATGTGCGCATCGGCAACCAGGAAGTTAACAGCCTTACAAAAAGGGATATGGCATGGAACGTGGGGGTGGTGTCTCAAACACCATTTATTTTTGATGGGACCATCGAAGAAAATCTTCTTTACGGATGCACCGCTAGAAAGGGAGGCCAAAAAAACGATAGCGCTTTCCCGCTGCCGGATCTGGATCACATCATTGAACTGATCGAACAAATCGGCTTATTACCGGATGTTTTGAGATTCGGATTGAACTCCACTCTTGACTTTGAATTCTATTCTAATTTATTGCCCAAACTCATCCGGATTCGAAAAAAATTAACCCGCAGATTAAGCGTCCCCTTGTCGGAATACGTCGAATTTTTTGATAAAGAAAAATACCAGTATTTCTCAACGGTAGCCAAAAATTTGACTTATGGCAGTGCGAACCAGGCGCCTTTCAAGGAATTGAATTTAGCCCAGAATGAATATTTTCTGGCATTTCTTAAAGAGACCAATCTATTGCATCCGCTGATGCTACTGGGAACCCGGCTGTGCAGGCAAACGATGCAAATTCTAAAAAATCTTCCCCCGAGCGAAATATT
>JAFDCA010000327.1 GCA_019313025.1 Deltaproteobacteria bacterium | reverse complement strand
ATTATAAAATACAGTGTAACGCTGCTCGACAACCGATGTTGTATAACCAATTGCTTGTGATGAATGAAATATGACAAATGACATACCCCATATACTGGTTGTAGATGATGAACTCAGCATGCGCGAATTGCTGGAAGTCCTTCTGTCCAGAGAAGGATATCAGGTTACATGCGCTGAAAACGGTCAAAATGCCATATCCATGATTAAAAAAACAGCCTTCGATCTTTTGCTATGTGATATCAGGCTGGGAGATATCACTGGAATTGATGTGTTAAAGGCATTGAGAGAACAGAATCAAGATACGGTGGTCATTATGATTTCAGCCTATGCATCCACCGAGGCTGCCGTTGAAGCCATGAACGAGGGTGCTTATGATTTTGTTCCCAAACCCTTTGACAATGAAGAGTTAAAGCAGACCATCAAAAATGCCCTGAGTCTCAGAACCATCGAACATGAAAAAGAGATTCTCGACGATGAACTCAAGAGGACCCTTCATTTTGAAAAAATTGTCGGGAACAGCCCGGCCATGAGAAATATTTACAATCTTATCCGTCAGGTGGCCAAAACCAAGACCAGCATCCTCATTACCGGAGAAAGCGGGACCGGCAAAGAATTGATTGCAAAAGCCATACACGACGAGAGCAAGCGAAGAGACAAACCCTTTGTTGTTGTTAACTGCGGGGGTATTCCGGAAACGTTGATGGAGAGTGAGCTTTTTGGACATAAAAAAGGCGCTTTTACCGGAGCGACACACGACAAAAAGGGACTTTTTGAAGCCGCGGATAAAGGGACGATCTTTCTGGACGAAATCGGGGAACTCACCCTTCCCATACAGGTGAAGCTGCTAAGGGCCGTGCAGGAACGCGTCTTCAAACCCGTGGGAAGTAACGAAGATGTGTCCGTTGATATCAGAATTATCTCTGCAACCAACAAAAAGCTTGAAGATGAGGTGATTGTCGGTAATTTTCGTGAAGATCTTTTTTATCGGCTCAATGTCATTGAAATAAAGATGCCGCCTCTTAGGGAAAGAAAAAGCGATCTTCGTGTTCTTGCCCAGCATTTTCTGGAAAAATATTCCCGTGAGATGGGCAAAGAAGTCACCAAAATGTCATCATATGCCATCGATCTGTTAAACAAATATGATTTTCCCGGAAATATTCGGGAGCTTGAAAATTTGATGGAACGAAGTGTGGCACTTTCAAGCACCAATATTATCCTTCCGGACAGCCTGGCACTTTCAGTTCACAAACGACGATGGATCAAGGGCGTGAAAAACAGGCAATTCGATTTGGACGAGGTGAAAAACGGGGTATCCCTGGATACCATCCTCGAAGAGATCGAAAGGGCATATCTAGTAAAGGCCCTTGAGTGCACCAGCGGTAAAAAGCAAGAAGCCGCCGAACTCCTGGATATCAGCTTTCGAACGTTTCGGTACCGTATGACAAAGTTGGGATTATAAAGAAATCGTACCAGTTGCCACGCCAAAGGAGCTCTGCACCGGCGGGAGGACCTGTTTTTGGTTTCGCGCTTAGAAGGATTGGCAAATACTTTTACGATAATTGAAATATTTAAATCTTACGAATAAATCCAGACCATTACAAACCGCAATTCTCATTAACAAATTATTTCAAAATCAAAATACACGTCCAAATCTTGTTTGAAACTAGCCTATTCAAACAAAAAAGCCCTGTTATAAAGATGACGAAATTTATTTTTTATGACAAATTTTGTCATGATGGATTCAAAAGCATAATGACATGCAAATATTTATATCCTGTTTATATTTCATAATAACAGAATGTTAGGCTCATGATAAATGCAATAAAATACCGTGGCACATAACTTGCATGCCATGAAAACAAACGTTAAAAAATCATTAAGCGTTGGGTCGAGGGGGTGGTAAATAAAATAGATGCTTTTTTAAAAACCGTTTTTATTCAATCATAAATTTTTTTGACAATCCGTTAAAACAAAAAACATTAGAGGAGGAAGAACATGTTACAGAAATTAAGAAAAAAGAATCAAAAAGGTTTTACACTCATCGAGTTGATGATCGTTATTGCGATCATCGGTATTCTGGCGGCCATCGCCATCCCGAACTTTCTGGCCTACCGGACCAGAGGACAGGACTCGGCCGCCCAAAGTGAAGCCAAGAATTTTTACAATGCAGCCATGGCTTACTTTGCAGATCCAACAATTTTAACCACCCAGGTAGTTGCTGACGCTTCTTTTGGTGCTTATGTGGATGATGTCAACGTAACAGCGACTACGGCAGGAAATACGATTCATGACCGTGGCGATGGTAGTGTTTACACGACTCCGCCCGCAGGTATTCAGTTCAGTCACAACAATTCATCTAATAGTTATACACTGGATTCCACTGGAAATGTCTTTTAAGCATTAACAATAATGATTTTTCAAAAAAAGGAGGGGGAAACCCCTCCTTTTTTTATTTCAAGGGTTGATTACCCAAAAAAGTGGATATAGACTTTAAACGTCAACGCCACATCTTAACCGATAGAATGCAACATCCGAAAAAATGCATCGTAAAACCCTGGAGAAGACAGCAACATTCGTTTTATGTGCGATTGTTGTGGTGTTTTTTTTCGCGGAAGTTATCCTGAATTTCACCCCTCCCATTTCCCGCGACGCCCTGGTCCATCATTTGGCCGTTCCCAAGATCTGGCTTAAACATGGCGGATTTTATGAAATACCATGGGCGGAATACTCGTACTATCCGGTATATATCAATCTTCTTTATCTGGTCTGCCTGTATTTGAAAAATGACATCGCGCCAAAATTCATCCATCTTGGTTTCGGCATTACCACGGCATGGCTGATCAATGTTTATCTTAAACAAAAGCTCGGTCGCAACTGGGGATTATTGGGGATGGTTATTTTTGTTACGACGCCGATCGTGGTCTGGCTGTCCACCTCCGCATATGTGGATTTGGGAATGACCTTTTTTACCACCGGCAGTGTTCTGGCATTTATTCGGTGGCGTGATTCTGAATATAGCGAGTTCAAATGGTTTTTGATTGCTTCATTGTGTATGGGAATCGCCATCGGATCGAAATACAATGCCCTGATCGCCTGGTTTATCGTAACTCTTATGGTGATTTTCAGATATGTTCGGGATACGAACAAGCAGATGGTTGCACTTCGATACGGCTTACTATTTTTTGTTATTGCAGCCCTGGTGGCGTCACCCTGGTATGTGAAGAATTATCTTCAGACAGGAAACCCCTTTTATCCGCTTTTTAACAGCTTTTTTAAGTTAATACATCATCAGCCGGTTATAGATGTATTGCAGGGACAGGTCATCGATAAAACCGAAACGGTCGGTTTCTTTAAGATGAGGGAAGCCATGTACGGCGAAAGTTTCTGGGAAACCCTGCTGATTCCCATACGGATGTTTTTTCAAGGAAAAGATAGCAGCTATCAGTACTTTCAAGGTTCTTTAAATCCAATTTTGATCATATTTTTGCCTTTTACGTGGCTTAACAGAAGGTATGGCAAGGACAAAATGTTTTTTGTATGCTTTACGGTTATTTTTATTTTCATGGCATACTTTTTAACCCAAAAACAGGTTCGTTACATTCTGCCGGTTTTGCCGTTTCTTTCCATACTTGCTGTTATGGGGATAAAAGATGTTTTGGATAAGTTGAACGGGGAGACGTTTTTATCTTCTTTGCAGCTTGGAAAAAATGTAAAATCAATTGCCAAAATACTCCTCTTTACCGTTGTAGCCGTCTTATTGATCCTAAATTTGAACTATTTGAAAAGCCGGATCAACACAATCAAACCGTTTCCATATGTGATGGGCAAAGAAACCAAAGAGGCCTTTTTAAAGCGTCATCTTTTGCATTATGATGCCGTTGAATATATCAACAACAATTTACCGATGGATGCTAAAATTTTTACGATGTTTTTGGGACGTCGGGGATATTATCTTGGCAGGGCGTACGAGAATGAGTCTTCATTTGGAATGAATACCATCAAGAATATGGTAAAGAGCTCTCAAGATGAAAAAAAATTTAAGGAATATATTCGGTCTATGAATGTGACACATATTCTGATGCGAACGGATTTGGCCAATAATTTTTTAAAAGATAATTTTTCAATACAAGAAATTAAATGTTTTATGAATCTATTAACAAAATATTGGAAACTAATATATGAATCCAACGGTTATTCGATATGGGATGTTGGACTTGCCAATTCCCCGTAGAAAGCTACTGAGAATTATCAATCGTAAAATGGAATACAAACGTTCAAATATCATGGGTCTATCATTTTATCACTATCGGAGGCCGTCTCGCTGACGGCGATGCGGTCAATGATATATCTGGGACGCGCTCTGACTTCGTTGTAAATTCGACTGATATACTCACCAATTATTCCGATTCCGAAAAGATTGAGCCCTCCGAAGAACGTCATCGTAATTAAATTGGAAGCCCAGGCCGTGACGGCCAAACCGGAAATCAGTTTGTGATAAAGCGTAAAACTCGCAAGAAATATGGAGACCATCAAGGCCAGAATGCCGAGAATCCGGAAAATAATAAGAGGCAAATAAGAAAAACTAAAGATTGCGTTAATGGCCAGATTCCATTTGGCCTTTAAATTCGTTCGGGGTGATTGGTCGTATCTCAGCCGCCGCGGAACCGGCAAACCGATCTGCTTGAAGCCGACCCAGGCTCTGAGTCCAGGCACGTATATATTTTTTTCAGGCAACGATAGAAGGATGTTAACCACACGCTTGTCCATCAAGGCAAAGTTGCCGGCATCAGGCGGTATATAGGTGTCGGACATCAATAACAAGATACGGTAAAACAGCCAGAAAAGAAAACGGAGCGGGGCACTCTCCCGACGGGAAGATCGTTTTGAGTAAACAACATCGTATCCCTCCCGCCATTTTTGTAAAAACAATTCGAAGCATCCCGGATCATCCTGCATGTCTGAATCCATTAAAATAATAACTTCACCGCTGGCATGCTTCAATCCCGCATATACGGCTGAAGCATGACCAAAGTTTCGGGACAGATGGATGACCTTGATGTTACCAGACCGACCTGAAATGATTCGTTCAAGTTCTCGGTCGCTGCCGTCAGTACTGCCGTCATTGACAAGAATCAATTCGTGTTTATTGCTATAGCCGATTTTCTCAAATTCGTTTTCCAACTCTTCCACAAATGCGTTAATATTCTTGACTTCGTTGTAAAACGGGGCAACCACTGATATTACAGAGTCAGGACCCATGTTGCGCATGAAATAATCAACCTCCTATTGTGATTTTAAAACAATAAAAAATGACAATCCTATTGGCAACTTAAAAGAAATCAAAGCACATTCCAGACGACCCCACCATTTTAAACATTTGTTAACAAATTCGGGAATATCGGGAAATTCGGCACCGTCAAGTTGACATCCAAAAAGCCGATTTTTTCCTCGGAGAATCAATGCCGGAAAAAAACTCAAAACATTATAGTATGAAATGAGTATGGGTTGAAAACCGACATTTCTGAAGGTCCGTTGAAGCAATGATTTTGAATAGCGGCGATGATGACTCAACACCCTGTCCCAGTCGGAGAACAGGAATTGGTGTGCGGGCACGGTTAGCACGGCCACACCGTTTCGTCTCAACACCCGTCGAGCTTCATGCAGGCAAGCGATATCATCTTCAATATGTTCGAGGACATCAAGCATGATGACAACGTTAAAAGAGTGGTTTTTAAACGGCCATGGCTGACCCGCGTCAAAGGTAAGGCTTTGGGATACCCCCTTTTCCTTAACCAAGCTTGTAGCATGAATATACAGGTCAGTGGCAACCACATTCGCACCGGCCTGGGTCAGAAGTGACGATAAATATCCACCACCGCATCCCACTTCCAAAACACGGCTTTTGGATATGTTTAGTTGGTCAAGAAACTTGAGAACAAGCTGCCGCTTGTTAACGTGCCACCAGTAGTTTTCCTCTTTGAGTCTGAGTTCTAAGAAGTGCTTTTCATCCATTTGTTGTTGCCTTTTGTGTTTAAGGGATAAAAAATGCTCTCCAGAGGAAAAAATTGAGAATAAAATTCTTAATAAAAATGACAATTGTCTTATTTTTTTCGATTTTTGTTACCATATAAGAATTAAAGTCTCAACCCTAACTTTACGTTTAATATTTTCTATTGCGCATTCATTTAACTTGGGCTTGGGATCTGGCGGATTTTGTTTCCATGAGTTATTATCGGCTATGAGAACAGTCTTGACGGGATTCTTGGTGTGTGAGATAGTCTCCACAGAAAAACAGTCCCCTCAAGCATGAACCTTTTATTTTCAAAACAATCGGTGGCTATTAATCTATTGTTGAAAAAACATTATCCCATCTGGATCATTATTTTTCTCTCCGCAATTCTTTTTTGCCCCATATGGTTGGGCTTAATCGATTTCTATTCAGGTGACGGTTCGGATCTAATACCCTATGTCTATGGTTCCAAACTGCTATTACATCAAACGTTCCAGGAACTCCGGGAGATACCCTTGTGGAACCCTTACATTATGTTTGGTCAATCCATTGTGGGCAATCTTCAGTATGCCCTTTTTTATCCTTTAAACGTTCTTTTTCTTTTTTTTTCTTTCTTTAAAGCCCTTTGGTTATACCAGGCAATACACCTGGCAATTGCCGGTCTCGGTGCATATTTGCTTGCCAGACACCCGGAGTGTAAAAATAAAGGAGGCCTGCTTGCCGGATGCCTCTATATGCTCAACGGACGTATACTTTATTATATCAACGCTGGTTGGCTGGGCTATTATACTTCAATATGTTGGCTCCCCTTGTTTGTGTTGTTGTCAATCTTGGTTTTGGAAAGAAGGGAACGACATTTTCCATTGGCATTTGGCGTTGTCTTTGCCATGACGTTGCTTTCAGGCACGCCTCAATATGCGTTTATGGGTTTCTGGCTTTTTTTGCTGAATGGAATATGGAAAATCATTCTGTCTCCATCGAGAGAAGATCGGCTCTCCATTATATACAGATTACTTCTTTCCGGTCTTATCTCGTTTCTTTTGATCAGTGTGCAATTGTTTCCGTCCCTTGAACAGACGTATCTTTCTTCCAGAATCTTTTTGGGCAGCTCAAGCTCAATGTTCGGTTTCCATTTTGACTGGAGTATCAAACAATGGTTTCGCATTCTGTTTCGTCCTGAATTCCTGAGGCATGATTTTGCTTGGGAGACGTGTGCTTACATCGGGATAGGGGGAATGGTCCTATCTTTCCTGGGTATTTTCTTTTCCAGGAAAAATTTTCAGTATGTGGCTATTTGGGGTATCATTCCGTGGCTCTTTAGTATGGGCGAGACGCTGCCCCTGTTTGATTGGCTTTTAAAGAACATTCCGGGTGTGTCCATGCTCACCAACCCATCCCGCTATTTTATTTTTAGTATACTCATATTATGCATTTTTGCAGGATCCGGATTTGAGTATCTTATTGATATTGCCAACAGAAAAAGACATGTATCCCTATTTTTAGGCATAGCCGTGTTCGGCCTGTTTTTTTCAGGTATTTTTATTTTGCCGTATACTCAGGACACGACAACTTTGAATGTTCGATATTTTGGAGCGATGATTTGTTTTTTTCTTTTATCTGGCGTATACTTTTGGAAGCGTTTTCAAATTGTCCAAATCATCTTAACATGCTTTCTAATAGCGGATCCAATACTCGTTGCCTCAAACGGGATACTGACAGGATATCACAAAGAAGATCTGAAGCCGCCTATAAAAATCATAGAGGCGATTAAAGAGCATCCCGGCCCTGTAAGAGCAGCATCGATTCAACCGGTTGAACTAAGGGCTTATCGACTTACCCCACTGGGTGATTGGATTTTTATTCAGAATAAAATTGGTCGTGCCGGTGGTTATGAACCCCTTGCCAAGCTCAATACCTTGCATTTCCTGACACGACTGGATGGAACGCTTCCAATTTCAGAGACAATGTGGGCGTTTCGTTTATTTGATTTTGCCCGGCCCGATCTTTATGACCTTGCCGGAATTACCCATTTGATTACTTTTAAACCGATAAAAAATCCTCGTCTTAAATTCAAAATTCAAGACACCATTACAATGCCGAACTTTGGTGGGGGTTGGTGGAGAGAAAAGCCGGTCTATCTTTATGAAAATGTCCATGTGCTTCCAAGAGCCTTTTTTGTTACTGAAGATTCGAAAAGGCATATCATTCCGGTTGGAGTGAAATATGTGTCGCCTGATCGACGATATCTTTATATTTTCACAAAGCAGCCCGGAACTATAATCCTTTCAGAATCATTTCACCCGGGTTGGGTCGCTAAAGAAAACGACAGAGCGATTCCCTTGAAACCGTTCTTGAATACCTTTATCTCCTGCCAAGTATCGGAAGGGGAACATGAAATTAAGCTCGAATTTGCTCCCCGGTCGTTTCGTCTTGGATTGCGTTTTACCCAAACAGGACTCTTTTTTATTTTATTTGTCCTTGTTTTAGAAAAAGGAGTGCTTCGATTGTCTAAAAAAAGAAACTTCTGAATAAATTTATGAAGGCAAAATACAATATAACGGACCGTCATATTAAAATAGCAATCAGTCTGCTTTTGATCCTGGCCATTATTATGACATATGGGCAGGTCAAAAATTTTGATTTTGTCGGTTATGACGATCAAGACTATGTCACTGAAAACAGTCAAATTCGGAAAGGTTTAACCGTTAAGGGCATTGCCTGGGCATTTACGTCGTTCTATTCAGCAAACTGGCATCCTTTAACCTGGATTTCTCACATGCTCGATTGTGAGCTCTATGGATTAAATCCCATGGGGCATCACTGGACAAATTTAATATTCCATATGCTTAATGCCATTTTACTGTTTTTAGTGCTTGAACGGATGACCGGTGCAATCTGGAGGAGCGCATTTGTGGCAGCCCTTTTTGCATTGCATCCGCTTCATGTGGAATCAGTGGCATGGGTTTCTGAACGCAAAGATGTTTTAAGTACCTTTTTCGGCCTGCTGAGCATTGCCGCCTATTGCCGTTATGTTAAAAAAACATCGACCAAATATTACATACTGACTATTGTTTTATTAAGTATAGGTCTTATGGCGAAACCCATGCTGGTGACATTCCCTTTTTTACTACTCTTGCTGGACTTCTGGCCCCTCAACAGATTTCACCATAAAGATGATGTTCTTTTACAATCTGAAAAAGGTGATCATTTTGATTTTAAGGGTATTCAACGACTCATTTTAGAAAAGATTCCTTTTTTTATCCCTGTTGTGTTGTCATGCGCATTGACTTTTTTTGCCCAGAAAAGCGAGGGGGCGGTACAAGCATTAGGGGGGTTGTCACTGAAAAATCGTATTGCAAATGCACTTGTTTCCTATGCAAAATATGTTCTAAAAATGTTCTGGCCCAGCAAACTGGCTGTATTTTATCCACATCCAAGAGATACCTTGCCAGCTTGGCAGATCGTCGGAGCCGCTTTGCTCATCACTTGTGCCTGTTTTTTGGCCTTAAGGGCGGCAAAGAAGTATCCGTATATCGTCATCGGACTGTTCTGGTATCTCGGCACGCTGGTGCCCGTGATCGGATTTGTGCAGGTGGGCGCACAAGCGATGGCGGACCGATACACATATATACCGTTAATAGGGCTTTATATTATTGTTGCATGGGGTGTTTTAGATCTTTTTAGAAAATGGCACTATCGAAAAATCTATCTTAGCGTGTTTGCTATATTAATCTTATCAGCCTTAACAGCGAAGACTTTCTTTCAGATACGTCATTGGAAAAACAGCATAACGCTTTTTGAACATGCGATTAGAGTAACTGAAAACAATTATAAAGCGCACAATAATCTCGCAATTGCATCAGAACCAATCGATCTTGATAGGGCTATTTTTCACTATAAAGAAGCATTGAAAATTAATCCCAAATTTGCCACTGCGCATGGCAATCTGGGGTTGGCCCTTTGTCGTAAAGGAAACTATGAAGAGGCGGTTTCGTACTTTGCCAAAGCACTTGAAATTAATCCTCAGAAAACAAATACACGCATGGATCTGGCAAATGTCTTGTTTTTACAAGAAAAACCTGAACAAGCCATATCACAATATAGAGAGATACTTAACATCGATCCCGAAAATGCCAATGCACACTATAATCTGGCCTATATACTGTCTTCTCAAAAGAAAATGGATCAGGCCGAATACCACTATAAGGAGACACTTAAAATCAATCCAAATCATGAGGAAGCACACTATCACCTTGGGAATATTAGATTAAAACAAGGTAACTTAAAAGAAGCGTTTGCTCATTTTGGCGAATCGATTAAAATTAAGCCTGATTATGTTCAAGCTTATAATCAATTGGGAATTATACTGCTTCGGCAGGGGAAATTTAACAAGGCCAAAGTATTTTTTTCAAAGGCGCTTCAACTCGACCCGGGTTTTTCCGAAGCACGCATCAACCTTGATATTTTGAGTAATAACAGATCGTCAAAATGAAAGGTAATAGCTGACTCAAATTAAAACTTTAGAATTTTTTTATCCACCTGTCTTTGAATATAAAATTGATTACAATGGACCGAAAAAAAATCCATAAAACATCTGTCAATTCCAACGTCAATCCTAACCATCAAACCAGATCGTACGTTTCTTTTTTTACATCCGAATTCATATTGTTATTGGTGTTGGCGGCCTGTATTTGTTTTATCTATACAAACAGCATCAAAGGCCCTTTTATTTTGGATGATATAGATAATATTCGGGATAACCCTCAAATACGCTTAACAAAACTCACATTCAATGGAATCATCAATGCTGGATTCAAAAGCCTCGCTTCCCATCGCCCGGTGGCCAATGTTAGTTTTGCATTAAACTACTATTTCCACAGATATGATGTGCTAGGTTTCCATCTGGTCAATATCCTGATTCATATTATAACAGGAATCATTTTATTTTATTTTATCAAGGTGACGCTCGTATTATCGAACTTCCGGAATATAAAGATCGAGCCTGAAAAGAACGCTTCACCTAACAAGCAAAATTGTTCCATACAAAATTCCATAAACGCAAACATTTCAACACCACCACGTTCTCTTGACCCGACATCCACACAACTTCTGTTCATCGCTTTTTTTAGCACTT
>JAFDCA010000326.1 GCA_019313025.1 Deltaproteobacteria bacterium | reverse complement strand
CTGCCGCGTATACTGTTTGTGGTTTCGGTGATTCGGGTGTTGGGAAACAGGAGGGTCTGACTAAGCTTTTTGTATGGGGAAGGTTTTACTTTGATTATGGTGTCGGCGCCTTTAACAATCAGGATTCCTGAAATGATAATCATGCAGAGACATAAGAAGATAACGGATCCTCTTTTAAGGTGAAAACTTTTTCTTATTGAGACATGATCTTGGTTATGACTTGAGTGTTTTAGAAAAATCACTGTCAATGGAACGAGTGCCGAAAGAATGATAAGTTTTTCTTCACTGATAAAAGGAAGAAGGATAAACGGTATAATTGCACCAAATGCCGAACCCGTCATACTCGCGAAATAGACGAAGCCGGTTTTTTCGGGCATAAACGCATACGCAATGGACACAACAAGACCGGTGAAAAAAAAGGGCAGTGCCAGAAGAAGATATGTTGTTAAAAGATAAAGGGCTTGGATAGGTTCCAAGGGGAGCCTAAAGTAATCCAAGGGAATTCGATTCAAAACAATAACTGAAATGATGGTAGAAATGGTAAAAAGAATGCTGAAAATATGGATATTATCATAGGTGGAAAGATGTTTTTCCCAGCTCTTTTTGTGGAGATCGATGATATTTAAAAATGTGCCGCCGGCAGCAAATCCAAAAAGCGTGATGCTGATGACCATGAAAGACAGATGATTCCACTGGCTGATGGAGAAAACCCTGACAAGAAGTATTTCAAAAGACAGGGCTGAAAGCGATAATAGAAATACTGCCGCGGGTATCATCTTTAGTTTTGCTCGAGGGCATATCCGGTCATCGGCACAAACAGAACACCGGTAATTTGTTTAACAGTATAGTCTTCACCGTGTTTTGTTACAAGGCTAAGGTTCTGGTAGCTAAATGGGTTCCCAAGGGGGAGAATGAGTCTCCCACCGTCTTTGAGCTGTTTTAACAACGGCGGTGGGATGTGATCGATGGCGGCCGTGATCATAATGCAGTCAAAAGGTGCTTCTTCGGGCCAACCAAAATAACCGTCTGAATGAAGGGTTTTAATGTTCGTGAAACCCAATGCGTGAAGGGTTTGAGTTGCTTTTGTATAAAGCTTTTCCTTGATTTCAATGGTGAAAACTTCCTTGGTGACATTTGCGAGAATGGCGGCTTGGTAGCCGGAGCCGGTTCCGATTTCAAGGACGCGCTCGGAACCTTCGAGTTTAAGGTTTTCGGTCATAAGGGCCACAATGTATGGCTGTGAAATCGTCTGGCCCTCACCGATGGGCAGAGGATGATCTTTATAGGCCTGGGAAGCGAGTTCTTTTGGGACGAAACTGTGCCGAAGGACTTCGGACATGGCTTTCAGAACTTTTTTGTCGGATATCCCTCGCAGACGGATCTGTGATCGCACCATTTTTTCCCTTGCCTGGCGGTAGTTAGGGGCGTCTTCTTGAACTTGACCCATGAGAAATATCGGGAATACGACAATGATAAGAAAGGCAGGGAAATATTTTTTCATGATAGCTTCTTTTCTCGGTTCAAACCATCGACAGGAGGCTTAGAAACAGCTTCTAAAAAGGATGAAGAACTCTGTAGATATAGACACCTAAAATGACCACCGCCAACACGATGGTGAAAATCATCTGTTCGGTGTCGAATGTTTTCATGAGGAGTCCCGGGCTAATCTTCTTTATCCAATCCGAATGCGGTATGAAGCACACGCACGGCTAGCTCGGTATACTTTTCTTCAATGATGCAAGAAATTCTGATTTCCGATGTACTGATCATCATAATGTTGATGTTTTCCCTGGCCAAAGTGCTGAACATCAAGGATGCGACACCAGAGTGGTTTTTCATTCCCACACCAATAACAGACACCTTGGCGATGTTCTTATCGCCGATAACATCTTCCGCTCCAACTTCTTTTGCCACTCTACGTTCGATTTCCATGGCGGTTGTATATTGTGCTTTTGGAACGGTAAATGTCAGATCCGTTTGACCTTCGGGGCGTATATTTTGAATGATCATGTCAACAACGATGCCCGCTTCGGCAATGGGTGCAAAAATATTGGCAGCAACCCCCGGCCGGTCTTGAACCTTTCTAAGGGTGATGCGGGCTTGATCTTTGTCATGAGTTACGGCGGAAACAACAAGACTTTCCATGCCGGCGTCTTCACTTACAACCATGGTTCCCTCCTCTTCGCTAAAAGACGATCTAACATGTACGGGGACATTGTATTTTTTGGCAAATCCCACCGAGCGGATCTGTAAAACTTTGGCACCGAGACTGGCCATATTGAGCATTTCGTCATATGAAATTCGATGGATCTTTCTGGCCTTTTGGCAGATATTGGGATCGGCGGTATAAATCCCATCCACATCGGTGTAAATTTCGCATATGTCTGCATTGAGGGCCGAGGCGATAGCTACGGCGGAGGTGTCCGAACCTCCGCGCCCCAACGTGGTAATATTGCCGCTGACGTCACATCCCTGAAATCCTGCCACAACAACGATATTCCGTTTTTCGAGAAGCTTCATAATATCTTCGGCGCCGATTTCTATGATTCGTGCGTTACCGAAAGCACAGTCTGTAACCACTTTGGCCTGATGCCCGAGCATAGACAAGGCAGGATAATTCATATTTTTTAACGTCATGGCCAAAAGCGACGCCGTTGTCTGCTCCCCTGTTGCAAGAAGGACATCGAGCTCTCTTTTATCCGGAGATTCCGCTATCTGTTCGGCCATGTCGATCAGGCTGTCTGTAACACCGGCCATGGCGGACAGGATGACAACGACGTCATTGCCCTGGTCAAATGTCTTGGCCACCCGTTTTGCCACATCGCGAATCCGGTCAAGATCGGCCACTGAAGTGCCGCCATATTTTTGTACGATTAAAGACATATCATAATTTCCTTAAATAAAATTAAGATGACAATAATTACCAATTCCGCTTTTAAACGTTGGATTTCGGTGTCACGTTGAACTTTCTTTACCTGATCCGGCGTCAAACTTCAAAGCATATAAAATATTACAAATGACGGCATTAAGTCAAGCGCAACTTGAAACAAGCGTCTTTGATCAAGGGCGTATCCTTTTCATGCGGCAACGGAACTTTTTACTGATAATTTCACAGGATACTTTTTAACAGATCCGCATTTTTTAAATCATATGTCGTAATGTTTATTTTACGTGTTTTGTCGTCTGTAAGTTCAAAGTGTATGTTTATTGAATCGGATAAAGGCTCTTGTTCCATTCTGTCCGCCCATTCGATGGCCACAATGCCACTGTTGCGGAGTATTTCATAAAGACCGATATCTTCCAACTCCATGGGATCTGAAATGCGATAAAGGTCGACGTGAAACAGGGTAAATCGACCCGGATATTCGTTGATTAACGTGTAGGATGGGCTGGTGATATAGTAACCGGCCGGCACTTCAAGACCTATGGCCAGTCCCTGGACAAAGGAAGTCTTGCCGCTTCCCAAATCACCGGTTAAAGCCAAAACCGTTCCACCTGTTACGGCTGTGCCGATTGTTTTTCCAAGGTTTTTTGTTTCATCCACGGAACGGGTTGTTGTCTGATATTCGAATTTTGATAATCGCTCAGTCACAATGATACGTAACTCCAAAGTTCATAATATGATTCTTTAAATTTATTTGAGGGGGCAGGGTATTTTTTATTGTTAATATAAACGTGCGTGTACACGGGGTGTGCTCTTCCGTTTCACTCCGGTGTCTGCGTGTCTGGTCATTTCAAAGACTTAACAGAGGTGGCATTCCTGCCCCCTCCGCGTTCTCCCGCGAAAAGCTCGCGGGAGAACGCGGTCTCCCCCACTGCTAAGTCATTGAAATGACAAAGCCACTCCGCCAATATCGTTACACGGGAAAGCAAACCCTGTGAACACACGCAACATATAATTATAAGCCTAAGCCTCAGAGAGCGGAATGGATCATCTTTTTTGAAAATCGTGTACTGTTTGAGTGGTTTAGGGATTGTTAGAAAAAACAGATGCATTCCGAAACATTTCAAAAGTAAGAAAGTGTTTGATTTAAGATAAGCCCATTGTTTTTATATTGGATTCTGTTTTTTCTTTACGATCCTTTAACCACGAGTTTACACGGTTTAAAAAAAGCATTATCCATGAAGCGATTTAACAAAGAAAAATACCCCGGCCCCTCATTTATTTACTCATTGATGCTGTCGGCCAGTTTTTTAATCTCTTCGGGCAAGGAGTTCATTACGTCCGTTGCCAGATAACCGAAAGGCCCTTTGTTGTTAGCCAGAGAGTCGGCTGCTGCACCGTGTAAGTAGACACCGGCATGGGCGGCAAGTTCAGGTGAATGTCCCTGGGCGATAAAGCCGGCAATGACGCCGGTCAGAACGTCTCCCATGCCGCCGGATGCCATTCCCGGATTACCGGTGGGATTGATGAAGACCGTGCCGTCCGGGTGTGCAACAACCGTTCTGGCCCCCTTCAACACCACATGGACATTGAATTTTTCTGAAAAATCGCGGGCACTTTTGATGCGGTCTTTCTGAACGTTGGCTGCAGTTGTTCCTATGAGCCGTGCCATTTCTCCGGGATGGGGTGTCAGAATGATGGGAGTGTCGAGATCTTTCAATATTTCGGTATGACCGGCAAGGATGTTCAACCCATCCGCATCGATCACCATCGGTGTGAGGTTTTCTTGAAGCAGACGTAAAAAAAGCGTTTTCGTTTCAGGAGCCGTGCCGATTCCGGGCCCAATGGCAAGACATTTTTTATGGGAAAGAAGATCCATAATTCTCTGAAAAGAGGCTTCAGCTAGAATACCTTTTACGGTTTCAGGCAGCGGATCTGTCATGGCTTCCATCACCTGAGCCTCTAAAACGGGGTTTAAGCTGGCCGGGATTCCAAGGGTTACGAGACCGGCGCCGGCTCTCATGGCTGACGTGGCCGTCATGGCAGCCGCACCGGTTTTGCCTGGTGAACCTGCTATGACCAGAAGATGGCCGGTGTGTCCCTTGTGGGCATCCGAAGGCCTGGGTTCAAAAACAGTATGGATCAGATCCGGCGTTAACAGGGATTGCAGGGGACCGACCTCGTTTGCAATATGGGGCGGTACCCCGATATCGATAATTTTCAAATTTCCGGTATAATCGGCACCGGGAAAGAGAAAGTGACCGGTCTTGGCAAATGCAAACGTTGCGGTGGCATCGGCTCGGATACAGGTGCCGCATGGTCGGCCCGTATCCGAGTTCAGACCGGAAGGTATATCCACTGCAAAAATTGGTTTGTTAGATTGATTGATAAAGTCTATCACATCCTTAAAAAATCCTTTTACATCCGATCGTAGACCGGTTCCGAAAATTGCATCTATCCAGATGGCCTCATGACGCATAGCGGTTTTATGTGCTGAAAAAGATTCTACGTCCGGCATTTCAATAACAGGGATTTTTAGAGGGGAAAGGAGTTTGAGGTTGGCGGCAGCATCTCCGGATACCTTTTGTCGTTCTGAAAGAAGATAAACGGTGACGTTTATTCCTTTTTGAGCCAGATATCGGGCAATAACAAACCCATCTCCACCATTGTTTCCACGACCGGCGATCACACCAATCTTTTTATTTTCAGCACCCTTGAATTGATCTAAAAAAAATTGGGTTGCCCCCAAGCCGGCATTTTCCATCAGAATTCTGCCGGGAAGACCAAACGATTCAATGGTTAAACGATCCATCTTCTGCATTTCATCAGCGGTTACAAGATACATTTGCCTCTCCCAATAGTGCTTTCGGAGCATTCAAAATATATTTTTGCGATAGATTTGAGTTTAAGCGGTCGAGTAAAATAAATAACGAATATCGAATAATGAATATCGAATGTAGAAGGTTGGTTTTACTTCGACATTCGATATTAAAATGTTTTTCGGCACAAAAAGCACGGAAATGATTTATAAGAAACTAAAACTTAAAGTGAGAATGTTCTCGATTTTTCAAGTTCATCACTGTTAAAGTTCTTTGATTAATGTCACCATTTCCCTGACAGCCTTTTCCATACCCACGAGGACCGCCCTTGAGACAATACTGTGACCGATACTGAACTCGTCGATTTCATGGAGGCCTTTAAAGGTCTTTATGGAATTGTAACAGAGACCGTGGCCGGCATTGACGCCCAATCTCAACTTGTGTGCAAATTTGGCAGCGTTGATAATATCGGAAAAAGCCTTCTCTCTTTTGTTAATTGTTTTGGCTTCGCAGAATATGCCTGTATGGATTTCCACCATGGCTGCATTTATTTGATGGGCAACTTTAATCTGGTCAGGATCAGGATCAATGAAGATACTTACCTGAATACCGCTGTCTTGGAGCGTACCGACGGTATCGGCAATCATATCTCGATAGGAGATTAAGTCCAATCCACCTTCGGTGGTCAACTCTTCCCGTTTTTCCGGAACCAGTGTGACAACATCAGGCTGGACATCAAGGGCAATGCCAATCATTTCATTGTTCGAAGCCATCTCCAATATCAGTTTTGTCTGAACCATCTGCCTCAATACCCTAAGATCACGGTCCTGGATGTGCCGTCTATCTTCCCTTAAGTGAACCACAATCCCATCGGCACCGGCCAGTTCCGCCAGAATTGCTGCTGCCACAGGATCTGGATAGTTGATTTTTCTGGCTTCTCTCAATGTTGCAACATGGTCAACGTTTACCGCTAGTCCAGGCATCTGTAAACCTCCATTTGGGCAGTGCCATTCCATAAATAGTTATTTTGCTCAATTTCTTCGTTATGCTCGAAAATTAATCCTCGGAATATCAAAATATGCCGGCTTGTCCCGGTATATCAACGGGGCTTGTCCCGGCAGATTTTCCGTCGGGGCGGTTAATTTTCTCGCATGCCTTTTTATCCCGTTATTTCCAGCGGGAGATCTTGAACAAAATACCTTATTTCTGGAAAGACACGAATTAATTATTGCCAGTTTTATGTAAAATTCTTCTGTTCAGCCACGAAGTTGCCAGGGTAAGAAAAAAAATAGTAAGGATATCCTTTTCGTCTTTGCGCCTATATGGTAAATAGATATCAACCTTACAGGTTCCAGGAACCGAACTCCCCAAATACAGGTTAAGAATCAATTAATTTGAGAATTTCGTCGCTCATTTTTTTTATCTTGTCTGCTTCCTGTTCAGATTTTTCATGATCATATCCCAACAGATGAAGAATGCCATGCACCAGAAGCTGTGTAAAACGTTCTTCCATACTAATTCCGATACTTTTCCCCTCTTTCTCGGCGGTTTCAATGGAAATAACCACATCGCCAAGAAGTTCTGGGTTGATGTTCGAAAACGGGTCTGTGCGCATGGGGAAGGCGATAACATTTGTGGGGCCGGATCGATGAAGATATTTTTTATTGAGTATTGCGATTTGAGGATCATCAACGATCAAAATAGAAAGTTCTGCATTATTGCATGCCAAGGCGTTTAAGATGTCTTTGGTTTTTTGTTGAACTGTTGTCATCGATATCTTGAACTTCTTTTGCCTGTTGTCTATCAAAACTTTCATTTTTTCCTATTCCGTTGGTCAAAAGTTGTTTCTCAGGATATTCAATGCGATGATGGTGTATACCGTTTAATATCTTATTGAAGCTTTTTGCGATGTTATGCAGATCTTTCAGGGTTAGTTCACAATTATCCAACTGGCCGTCCGAAAAAATTTTGTTTATGATGTTTTGTACCAGTCCCAGAATTCTGGATGGTGTAGGGTTTGCAAGGGTTCTAGAGGCAGCTTCAACGGCATCTGCCAACATGACCAGACCGGCTTCTCTGGTCTGAGGTTTTGGCCCGGGGTACCTGAAGTCGTCGACATTTACTCCATTTTGGCCTCTTAGCTGCGTTGCTTTATCGTAAAAATAGCTGATAAGGCTTGTACCGTGAGATTGCCTGATGGTTTCTATAATGGCTTGCCCCAGTTTGTTTTGCTTGGCGATCTCCACACCGTCCTTGATGTGAGCGATGAGGATCAGACTTGACATGGATGGCGCAAGTTTGTCGTGTCTATTGATTCCGTTGGCCTGATTTTCAATAAAATACAATGGTTTTTTAATTTTACCGATATCATGAAAATAGCCGCAAACCTTTGCAAGCAATGGATTGGCACCGATTTCTGATGCCGCAGCTTCAACCATGGTTCCGACAATAACCGAATGATGATATGTTCCCGGTGCTTCCAGCATGAGTCTTCGAAGAATCGGTTGATCGAGGTTTGCCAGTTCAAGCAGCTTAATGTCCGTGGTGTAGTCAAATGCAATTTCAACCAACGGTGCGATGCCGGCTGTAACGATTCCTGCGCCGACCCCCCCTGAAAAGGCGAACCCCCAGTCCCACAACAATTTAACGAATGTGGAGCCGCCTATGTAAACGTTGATAACCGCAACGAGAATAACATTCAACAACCCGAGTTTTAAACCGGCCTTTATAAAGACCTTACGTTCGCGGCAATTCTGTATCCAGTATGCAGCCATCAGGCTGTTAAGAAGAAAGTAGACGAAAATATCGAATCTGTTTTTAAAGATAATCGCTGTGCCGATGGCAATTAACATGGCTATGGGAATGGCCATTTCAATACCCAAAAACAGACATGTGGTCATGGCACCTGCAGCAAGGGGAATACCATAAGAGATTGAATCGGCAGAGATTGAAAAGGGGGTGTAATGAGACATGGAGTCGGCTAAAGATTGCGATATGCTGGAGATGAAGAAAAAAGTGATGAGGACGCTTGCCAAAAAAAGTAGGCTCTTGGTGTTGTTGAGATTGGGTCGATTGTGAATGCAAAGGGCATAAATGGTCATGAGGATGCATAGGATGAAAAGCGCTGATCCAATGCAGTTTGTTAAGACCTGTTCATTCTTTACGCCTTCTTGATAGACGTTGAGTTTGAAAAGCTGGTCTTTGGTTACCCGCTCTCCCTCTCGTAAAAGCATCTCACCGGCTTTTATCTTGTAAAATATCGGTTTAACGGCCGAATAGGCCGCTTTTTTCCGTTCTTCGGTTTCACTTCTGTTTAGCGTTATATTCGGCTGAATAAGTCTTTGAGCGACATCTACGATCAAATTTCGAAGATCGGGGGACTTGTCTTGAAGAAGGGGATGTCCGATTACTTTTACCATGGTTTTTGCCTGGTCAAGCGCATAAAAGTGTTTTAAATTATAAACAAGCATTTCATTTTTTGTTTTAATATCGCTTAAAATGATGCCTCTATCGGTTTCTTTGAGAAGCATCTCTTTGTTTGCAACCACCCCATTGTCGTATATTTCTTTTAATATACTGGATATAAGATTTGAGATATTATTGGAGAAGGCTTCCAGTTCAAGGATTTTATAATCCGCATCACTAACTGAAATACCCAATTTTTCTTCAAAGTCGGTCTTTTTTTGCCAAATAAGGTTGTGTAGTGCCAACTTTTTTTCTTCATTTTCGGATGAGGATGATTCCGATTTATCAATGCTTTTTAGCGTTTCAGACAGTACACGAAGATCCTCGAAGGCGTTTTTTATTTTTTGATGGGTTTTTTTGGAAATGTTGACATCATGATCGTACACCGTCAATATATTTTCTACGGCATGTTTCCGGCTGGCTTCTGTGGCTTCTTTGTCTTCAATTAAAAAATTTTTT
>JAFDCA010000325.1 GCA_019313025.1 Deltaproteobacteria bacterium | reverse complement strand
ATTATAAATTATGATTTGCACTATCTTATTAAGGAAGGGCAAACATTGAGATCTGATGGGAGTTTAGAATCGTGGCGAATATCATTCAGCTTGATAAAAAGCTAAAACACACCAAAGAAAAAAAAGCTGAAATAATAAAAAAACGAAAAATTCTGGCTGTCCAGAAAGTATTTCAATGTATGCAGTGCGCTTTCAAGTGTGAAAAATGTGGCACCCAGATCCAGCCGGAAGAGCAACATCAACAAAGAGCCGTCAATGCTCTTCGGATACCTTACCGTTTTTGTGAGAGCTGTGCTGAGGAATATGCCGATTACATCGAACGACTTAAAGGAAGGGGTGATTCGGAATATTACTGGCACAATGAAATATGGATTGAATTATGGAGAAAATGGATCGATTATCAGGGTGTCATCGACAGTTATTTAAAGTCAAAAGAATTTAGGCGGCTTTTGGAAGAACTGAAGGACACCGGGCCTAACAAATAGGAGGACTACATGTTTGGAATTGGAATGCCGGAACTTATTATTATACTTGTAATAATACTTATTATTTTTGGTGCCGGCAAACTTCCGGAAATAGGGGCAGGAATGGGTAAAGCCATAAAAAATTTTAAAGGCGCCACTTCGGATTCTGAGAAAAAAGAGCCTGAAAAGCTGGAGGAAAAGAAAGAGTCTTAAAATGGTTTCTTTAGTATAACCGAAGCGGTAATGACCAAAACTCAAGTTTTGTCCCGAATACTTACAACACCTTTAAGGTCGTCGACCGAAACAATGTTTTTTTAAATTATTTCACTGATAATTTATCGGACGTCGCCTAAATATAAAATGATCACTTTAATAAAAAATCACTTTATCTAAGTAGATACAGGATCCTACCTAATATAAGCCTGCTAAATAATGCGGGACGATCGTCATAATTACAAGCAAGGCTTAAAAAGGAATATCATCATCATGCCTGTCTGTGAGTTGTGGCTCATCATATTTTTGAGATGGCGCAGGTTCAGACGACCTGTATGTATCAGCGGTATTTCGACCTCCTAAAAACTGAACGTCTGATGCAACAATCTCGGTACTGTATCGGGTCACGCCGTCTTTTTCCCATGATCGCGTCTGTAGCTTGCCTTCTACATAAACCTGCCGCCCTTTTGAGAGGTATTCACCACAAATTTCGCCCAGTTTTCGCCAAGCAACGATACGGTGCCATTCGGTTCTCTCTTTTCGTTCTCCTGTATCTTTATCAGTCCATTCATCGGACGTAGCGATGCTGAAATTGGCAACCGCAGTACCGTCTGGAGTATAACGAACTTCAGGATCACTTCCCAAGCGGCCGACCAGGATAACTTTATTGATACCTGCCATAACTTACCTCCATTCGCTTAAATTGGAATTCCTCGCCACTCGTCTATTATATTAAAAATAAATACCATTGCGGTCCGTGCAGAATATGTTCAAACATAAGATAAGAATCCGCGGGCATGCCTACGGAAGTTCCAATAAAATCCTGTTACCTGGATTTTGCACGAATTGGGGGCTGTCATGTGCCCCGATAATGGGATTTTTGCTTCGCTCCGGCAAAGTTCTAGAAGGGGAGCCATCCGCCGCAGATCTTTGGCAGATTGCGAGCCGTTAATAATCCGTTGTTAGCGGGTCAAGCACAGCTCGAAGATCCCGCTTATTGCGAGGAGATGATAGCATCCAGCTCGCCCTTTAGGTAAAAATTAATGAGAAAAAAAGACGTCATCATCCGATATATAAGTCGCGTTAAATGAACGATGATAGGGTTCTTCTTAACCCCTACTTAATAAAATAACCGAAAGATTCTCACTAATTTTCATGCAAAATTCAGATAACATGGTTTTAAATTACATGATAAATACAGACAACCCGTCATATTGTCAAGCAAATCAAGAAGGGGTATTGGGCAACCCCATTGTTATTCGAGATGTTCGTAAAAACAGATATTCTCATTGACAGTAGAAATTTTGTATATAATATCAGAACTTAAAAGATCCGCATCTAAAGAGGAAAGGAGAATCATGCATGCTGAATTTAAAATCCGTCGATCTCAAGAAAGAAAAGATAGAAGCGCTGGTTATTCCCGTTTGCGAAGACACGAATATTCACCAGGATCAAACGATACGGTCTCTAATCAAAAATGCGCAAAAGGTTAAGGCTTTTAAAGGCGATAAAGATGATGAAGTTGTTTTATATAATCTACCCAAAATAAACGCGCAAAGCATTATATTTTTGGGACTCGGTAAACTTGAAAAAGTCGATATGGAATCCTTGCGCACCATGGCCGGCAAGGCTGTAAAAGGTGTGATTAAAAAAAAGCATACGGCGGTTTTAATCGCTGTGCCTTTGGCTGAAAAGATCAAAATGGATATTCAGAATATTCTCGAAGCAATGATGGAAGGTGCCTTTCTCGGAAATCATCTTTTTGACAAATACAAAAAAGAAAAAAAGCTTCATCCTCTCAAGCGGATCGATTTTCTTGTAACATCTCATGAAGCAAAAACATATCAAAGTTTACCATCACGAATTTCAACGGTTTGCCAGGGCACCATTCTTGCGAGAGAATGGGTCAGTATGCCACCCAACGACAAAAGACCGGAGCTTTTTGCACAATCTATCGCGAGGCTCGCAAGAAAAGAGAATCTCAAGGTCACTGTTTTGAGTGAAAAAGAGCTGAAACAAAAAAAGCTCGGAGCCATGTTAGCGGTTGCAGCCGGCAGTAGCAACAAGCCCAAAATGGTGATTTTGGAGTACAATCCATTAAAGGCAAAAAAAACAATCGCTTTTGTGGGAAAAGGGGTGACGTTTGATTCCGGTGGTATAAACTTGAAACCAACAGCATCTCTCGCGGATATGAAAATGGATATGTCTGGTGCTGCTGCTGTGGCAGCAACGCTGATTACCTCGGCGAGACTTAACTTAAGCATTAAACTTCTTGGAGTCATTCCCATCGTTGAAAATATGCCTTCCGGCGCTGCTTCCCGACCGGGAGACATTATTAAAAGTTATGATGGCAAAACTGTGGAAATCGGGAATACAGATGCCGAGGGCAGATTGATATTGATCGACGCCATATCTTATACCATCAAGAAATATAGGCCCCAAACCTTGATAGATTTGGCAACCCTGACCGGGGCCTGTGTTGTGGCTTTGGGTGAAAAAATTGCCGGCATTTTTTCTTTCGATGACAAATTGGCGGAAAATATTATTTTGTCCGGTCAAAAAACCCATGAAAGATGCTGGCGGATGCCAATGCCTGATGATTATAAAGAACTGATAAAAAGCGATTTTGCGGATCTGAATAATGTTGGGAGCACGCGTTATGGCGGGGCGATTACTGCTGCATTGTTTCTTTCTGAATTTGTTGAAGATACTTCGTGGGCGCATATTGATATTGCTGGACCTGCATATGCGAAAAAAGAATCCTCATATTGCGGAGTGGGCGGTACAGGATTTGGTGTTCGGCTGCTGCTCGATGTAATGGAGAGGCTGTACCCTTAAAAAAGTCGGAAATTATTAAAAAGAAACCGGGTTTCGACTTTAAGATGCGTAGTCAGTCTGTTTTATTTTGACAAAAAAACGTATTTGTTCTATAATTTTATAAAGTTATCGAATATCTAAATAACGAGTTTGGGATATTAAAGGTTCTCAAACGAAGGTCAATTTAGAATATGGGGGATACGAATGGACGCCTCCAACAGTTATTTTACCATATCTGAACTTGCTAAAGAGTTGGACGTCAAAAAGAGTCATATCCGTTTTTGCGAGGAAAATGGTCTTATACCGCCCAGGGCTTCCAAACTGAAACGACGTGTATACGGCAGGTATGACCGTGAACGATTAAAATTGGTATTTCATTTCGTGCTCCAAGGATACTCCAAAGAGGAAATCATTGACTTGATCGGTATTACCGATGCGAATCTGGATGAAAATGAGCAGCTTATGCAAGGGATGGTATACGGCCAAAGAGAACTAAAAAAACTTGAAAAACGCAAAGAAGAGCTGAGTTTCGCCAAGCAAACACGCATCATTAACGAGATTGAAATGATGCGTGAATACATTAATAGATTGAAGATTATAAAATCGGGTGTTCCGGAAGAGCGTTCAGCAAGACCAAGCTTTAGATTCCAAGAAAAAATAAAGATGCCCACTAAACCGGTTATGGTGATGACAGGGGATGCTGAAAAAAATGGAACACAACATCCTGTCAAATCGATTTCTTTCTTCGTTGCCGGGTTACTGCTGGTCATCCTTATGGGCAGTTACTTTTACTATAAAGCAGGCCAAAAGGAGGCTAAAACTATAAAACTGGTTCAGAATAAACAGGTCCATTCGGGGAAAATTCTCAAATCCGAAGTAGCTGAGCCGTTGGATCAAGCAGCCAAAGGACAGGTTGTAGCTCCTGAAGCAAAAAAAATATCGGAATCCACTTCTTCGGCTATTCCGGAAAGCTTAAAAGCCCCATCAACGGATGCGCCACTCGATGTAACCAAAAAAAATGGGGAGATACCGTCAGAATCGGATACCAATCTTTTAGAAAATGAAAAATTCGCAGAAGATCAGCTTGATGCCCATAAAACAGACAGTGTTTCTTCTAAAGATGACGCCATACATGCCGGTAGGGCAAAAGAAACACTTCCACCCCATACTTCCAAAGAAAAACCAGTAACTGCCGGTGATGCCTCAATATCTAAAAAGCAGGAGTTTGTTAACCAGGACGCCGAAGTGGCTATCAGGGATGAGGTCCAAAAAGAGATTGCTGGAGAGGATTTGTTGGAAAAAGAAATACCTGCTGCTGAGGTTGAAGATGCGCTGGAGACCGCCTTTTCTGAACCAGAGAAAGAGCAAGAAACCGACATTGAAGTCAAAGAGGCTCCCGAATCTAAATCTGTTGAAAAAGTATACCCTGATACGAACGATGTTTCTTTATCACAGGAAAAGCAAAAACTTGATATCTCCAAAGTTGACGAGAATCCAAGGGATGACATCGTTCAAGAGGTTGATGCAAAAGACTTGAAAGAAGAAGCAGTCCCTGATGTCACCGGTGAAAAAACGATCACCGATGACATACCTGAACCCGGGATGGAGAAGGTGGCGAAAATTGAGCTCAACCCCTCCCTGACTGAATCTAAAGAGAAAATGGAACAAATAACGTCTGAAAAAGATATGAATCAACACGTTAACGAGTTGAGCCGACTGAAATCCTTTTTAGACGAATATTGCCAAGCCTATACAAATAAAGATTTAGACAAATTTATAACGTTTTTTGCTACAGATGCGACTGAAAACAACAAGCCTTTTCATGAACTATTGCAGGACTACCGAAAAAATATGGAGAGCATGGAATCTCTTACCTACCGAATTGAACTTACGTCCTATTCCAAACAGATCGCCAGCGAAAACCTTGTGATACGGGGTAGATTTTTCACTCGTTTCCAGTTGCAAAAAGGGGTTTGGGAAGAAAACAACGGCAGTATTTTCATGGAGCTTTTAGAGCACGGAGATTCGTTTTTGGTTAAGCAACTTACTTATTCAAATTAATCCGACCTAAATTTCTGCCTTCATATTCGCCGGATCTGCATTCGATCGAGGGCATCTGGCTGCAATAAAAGCTCGGTGGTTCAGCAACTAAGTTTGCCGCTATGTAGATCAATTGATCGACAGGCTCGAGCAGGCGATTCATGACGTTGTAAACAACCCTAATCAAAATCAAAAAATTGCGACAACCGAAACGTCAATCTGACGAACACTATAGACAAAATCGAACGTCTTTCAAAGATCAGGTAACGGACTTTTTACACTACCACCCAGTTAAATCCATAATACCCCTCTGCCACTACACGGAGGGGAAAACCATGCTTTTTCGGAAGGGGTTTGTTTTTAACCTCTATGTCAAGCCGTGTAATCATGTCGGAGCGGATAAACCCGCGTGTGGAGACGAGCCCGCTGGAGGAGGGTTCACCTGTGGAGATTTTTGCTGAAGTTTAATATCCCACATAATGAAACGGCTCGATCTCGGAAAGCTGCTGGGGGGTGAGCGTTTTAAAGCCCGATGTTTCAATTAAGGCCTTGGCCCGCTCTATATCGTTAACATCTATAACAAAGACTGCATTTTTCCGACTTTCTATAACAAAACCATAGCCATTTTCAATATTAATATTTTCAGTAGAAAGGATCTGCAAAAGCTTATCAAGTCCACCCGGACGATCTTCGATCAAGACGGCAATAATTTCTTTCAGTTCCACCGGAATACCTTCTTTGACGAGGGCTTTTTGGCCCTGTTTGGGATTGTTTACAATAAGGTTGACAAATCCCGATTCTCCGAAAGAAGATATCGTGGCTGATCGAATATTAATATTTTTTCGTGCTAGAGTTGACGTTATTTGAGCGAGTACGCCAGGTTTGTTTTCTACCGGAATTGTAAGTTGATAGGCTTTCATGACTTTTATTCGTATCCTATCCGTTGATAATTACAGGTTGTTTAGTAATTAAGTTGCAGAGTTTTTCTTCAAAAATATAGAAAAACAATCTAAGTGTGTCAATTCCTAATTTTTTTTCAAGTGACGCTATTTATTTCAGACCCTGTCCCCTTGTCGATATCTCAAAAATGACTAAATTATAATTCAAGTTTGGCACCTTTAACTCCGCCGAATTCCTAAAGCGTGTCACAAAACATGTTTATCTTTTTTAAGTAAATGTCGATAGTGTTGTTCACGATGTGTACTTTCCCGAACAATACGATGAGTTTACATAAAAATACGGGTGTAAATCTTGGGTTGAAGTATCATTATTTGGGGTCGTCAGATTGAGCAACAATCTGTTATGGATACGCGATCTGTGTTGAGGGTGAACCTACAACTAAAACAGGAGGCCTGCATGTCGATGTATTTTTATGACGAAACCGATGATTGGCCGGAATATCAAATTATTCAGGATGATATTCGCCGCCTGGAAAAAGAACATATTGAGATCCAAAAAAAATTACAAAAAGCTGAGTCTGCCTTTGGGTCTGATCCTTCAGACGTGCTTTTGAAAGCTAAGGTAAATGGGCTCAAGGAAAAAATAAAAGAGATTGAAAAAAAGCTCGATGGATCTCTTAGCCTTTACCGATAACAGCCGCTTTTTCCTCTCTTCGCCGGAACTTGGAGACCAATCTATTAAATTGATTGCCTGTTGACATTTAGAAAAAATGCTGTTTCAAAGTTTTTTGGAATAACAAAATCTAAGGAGGGCCATCATGAAGAAATCATTTGGTGCAAAAACGCTAATTTTCCCAACACCGGCATTGTGTGTGTGTTCCTTTGACACAGCAGGAAATCCAAACATTATGACCATTGCCTGGGGTGGAATTTGCTGCTCCCAGCCCCCCTGTGTCACCATTTCCCTTCGAAAGGCGACCTACACCTATGGGAATATAATGGAGAGACAGGCGTATACCCTCAATGTACCGTCTGAAGAATATGTGAAGGAAACCGATTATTTTGGTATGGCATCCGGCAAAAACGTGGATAAATTCAAAAAATCCGGTCTTACGCCTGTTAAATCAGAATATGTTGACGCACCCTATGTAAAAGAATTTCCAATGGTCTTGGAATGTAAAGTGATTCACCATTATGAAATCGGTTTGCACACCTATTTTGTTGGCGAGATTATGGATGTTAAAATTGAAGATGAGATGTTGACGGATGAGGGCAAGCCGGATATTGAAAGAATTCGGCCCATTGTCTACAGTCCTGAAACTCAAAAATATCACGGTATCGGTGAATTTATCGGGAAAGCATTTGAGATCGGAAAACAATTATAACTCAAGTTTCAAATTATTTGTGTTCGAATAAAATCCTATCGAATTTCTATTGGCAAGTTTTTTTCATTTGACCGGCATGCTCCCCTCGATCCCGCCTTTTAAAACGGGGTCAAGAGGAGCTACATTAAATAAACCAAGGTCCCTCTACCCGGGCGCGAAGCACTGCCGCAAGGCAGAACCCCCTCCCTTTAGGGCGGGAAGGCTTCAATTTTGATAAATACCACATGATGACTGCCCAATGATAAAAAAGATCATTATACTTATTATACTTCTGCCCTGTCCGGCCATTGCAGGAGATCTACTCAAAGCGGATTTTGTATTGGTGAAAAAGCATGAGAAGCGATTGTACCTTATGAAAAACAAAAAGCCGTTTAAGATATATCGGATCGCATTGGGCGCAAACTCAAAAGGCCCCAAAATAAAGGAGGGCGATGAAAGGACGCCGGAAGGATCATACATACTGGATTATAAAAATTCCGACAGCGATTTCTACAAATCCATACACATATCCTATCCAAACGGTCAAGACATCAAAAGAGCCCAAAAAATGGGCGCTGCTCCGGGCGGTGATATCATGATACATGGCCAAAAAAATGACGCTAAAAATTTCGACCGTATCCATCGATATGTTAACTGGACGGACGGTTGTATTGCAGTAACAAATGCAGAGATGGATGAGATCTGGACAT
>JAFDCA010000324.1 GCA_019313025.1 Deltaproteobacteria bacterium | reverse complement strand
AAGTGATAGATGAAGCCATTGAAAAGCTTTTACAGCATAAAGTCGATGCAGTCGTTTTCGATTCTCCCACCATTCTTTATTATGCCCAAAATGAAGCGGCGGGAAAAGTGGCTGTCGTCGGAAATCTTTTCGATCTGCAATATTACGGATTTTTGTTTCCCCAGGGAAGCAAACTCCGCGAACCGGTCAACCGGGCTCTATTAAAGATGCATGAAACCTGTCAGTACGACAAAATTTTCAACAAATGGTTTGGGTCCTATTAACCATTTATTCGATCAGGATCATTACAATTTTTAGCATTATCGTGCGTATTTTTTATTATTGCTAAACAGGTTTCACGTCTTTCTTCTCAACCATCAGTACTTCCTCGAGTCTAAAGGGGCTCAATGTACGGGCAATAATGTTAGCAAGCGCCACCGGCCTGCTGATGTTTTGTTTCGTGCCTGTTTGCATCGCCGGCAATGACACGTTCGTAGATTACGAGTGAGCCTTACCGATTAAACCCTTGCCGGTCTGCTTGACATGAAACATCGCCTGATCCGCTAGCGCGAGCAGGCCTTCGCGGTTATCAGTGTCATCCGGAAAGGTGGCGATTCCAAAACTGGCCCCCAGATTTACATGGTAACCGGCTTTGGCTAAATAGGCCGTCTCCATCATCTGCTTGCGAATTTGCCCAACCAATTCAGAAGCCCGGGTCTTATCAAAGCCGGGCAGCACGATAACAAACTCATCACCGCCATAGGCAACGCCGAAGCACGGCCTGTTTAAACAGTCCTTGATGGTGTGGGCGACTTCCTTGAGAGCCTGGCTGCCATTCAAGTGGCCATAGGTATCCACCACGCGTTTGAAATTATCCATATCCATAAACACCAGAGAAAACGGCTTGCGGGTCAATTTGCTGTCTTCAATGAGTTTATCCAATATCTGATAAAGGTGGCGCGTGTTATAAAGCCCGGTTAAATTATCGTGAATCGCCAGATTGCGGAATTTTTTGCGGTCGCGCCTGAGCTCTTTTTCCAGAGCCTTCTTTTTGGTGTTGTCGACTAAAATGCCTTCGAGAATACCACCAGTCTCATCACTTTCGATATATCGAATATTGGCCAATATCCATACCGGCTTTCCATCTTTTCGTTTAAGCTGCAGTTCATGATTTGCAACCGCACCTTTCTTTCGCACGGCCCGGATCATCCGGTCACGGTCCTCAGAACTGAAATAAAACTTATCGGAACCCTCTTTAAGAGACATTACCTCATCGACAGAATCATATCCCAGAATACGGGCATAGGCCGGATTGACGCGAATCAGTTCTCCGGACAGCCGACTCTGAAACATACCCTGTACAGCATTTTGGTACATGTTGCGGTAGCGTTGTTCGGCCCTTTTGAGCTCTTCCTGCGTCTCTTTTAAATCGGTTAGATCCGTCAGAAAAACCATAAAGCCCGTAATCCGGTTGTTTTGATCATTGAGCGTGCTGCGACTAAACAGCATGGGGATCAAGCGGCCATCCTTGGCGCAAAATAAAGCTTCAAAGCTGAAATGATCGGGGCTTGCCGAATAAAAGTTAAGGGAGGCTTTATCGTAAAATTTATCGACTAATTGTCCGATAAAATCATCACGGTCATAACCGGAGATCTTTAGCAAGGCCTTATTGACTTCGATGATCACATGATTCTCATCCAGCAGCATGTATCCTTCAAATCGACTATCGAGAACACGATGGTATTTATCCTCAGCCTGTTTCCTCTGGGTGATATCCGTCAAAACACCCAGGGTGGCCGGTTGATCATTCCAGGAGAACAAATTGGCTTTCAACTCTACCCAAATCGTTGTACCCGCTTTATTCAAAATTCTGAAAGAAACCACTTCGGGGAGGCGCTGACCTTTAAGGGTGCTTTCATAGTGTTGCATCACCATTTCAGCATCCTCTTTATGAATGAAAGCGGAAATCGGTTTTGACCTCAGCTCTTGGTGTGAATACCCAAAAAGCGCTTCGGCCTTCGGATTTGCATATTGGAAGGTCCCATTTTGGGCCACCAAGATGGCCTCATTGGCGCTTTCAACCAAATTGCGATATTTCAATTCGTTTTCCCGCAGTAAATCTTTTGTCTTACGGCACTCTTCGAGTTCTTTTTGCAGCGATGAAACCTGCTGTAATAACTGCTCAGAAGATGTGACAGAATCCATGTGATTAACCTCGATCTTTATATTCGAATAAGTGATGACACAAAATTCCAACACCTAAAAATAACAAACAATACTAGGAAGTAAACGGAAGATTGTCAATGGTTTCCACAACCTATCTCAAAAATTGTTCTAAGGATGATGGTTTTTATCTTCTAACCGGATTCGATCGGGCGATTGAGACAGAATCTACTTTTCAGTGATCAGGCCGCTGACCACTCTTTTCATCATGGCCGCATCTTTGTAAGGTTGGGCCGATTCACAGATCAGGGTAACTATTTTCCCGGATTTGAGTAATGCGTCAGCCAGGGGCTCAAAAAAACGCTTGGTGGTTTTCAAGTGTTTGCGCTCGCCTTTGGGGCCGAAGGCAATACCGGAAAAGTGAGCGTGAAATTTTTTGGGCAGCTTTTTTAAGATCTGACCGTAATCCAGCTCACCCTGCCGGCGGGCATACAGATGCGCAAAGTCCACGCAAATGCTGCAGCCGGTTTCTTTTTTCAGTGTTAACAGCTCTTCCATCGAACCGAACTGGGAAGGCTTGCCCGTCACCTCCGGGCATAAGTTGACTT
>JAFDCA010000323.1 GCA_019313025.1 Deltaproteobacteria bacterium | reverse complement strand
TCCCGGCCCATGATGGTGATCTCGGCGGTATCGATGCCGTAGGGGCAAAAAACCGAACAGCGCCGGCATTCTGAGCACTGAAAAAGATAATACCACCATTCTTTCAAGACTTGCAGGTCCAGTTCCCTGGCGCCGATAATTTTTTTGAAGTTCTTTCCGATAGATCCGATAATTTTTCCGGCGGTTGTAAAATCGTTTCTGTATACCGAACGAAGGAGCTCCGCCCGCAGAACCGGCATGTTTTTTGGATCACCGGATCCGATAAAAAAATGGCATTTGTCGGCACAGGCCCCGCAACGCACACAAATGTCCATGAAGACTTTTATGGAACGAAACCGATCGAGTCGCTCCCTGAAACCTGTTGATACAATCTCTTTCCAATGATCGGGAAGGTTCCAGTCCTCATCAATGGGATTCCACTGCCGTGCAAACGGCAAACCGACGGTCTCAAGGCTTTTGGGATTTCCAGCATAAGAATAGATCCCCTTTTTAATTTCAACGGGGATATCCATCCATCCCGTACGAGGAGGTCGGTATCCTATGCTTGAAAACAATTCATCAGGTTTTGGAACATCTGACATTATTTACTCCTTTTCCTCGGGTTCCTCAGGTGTTTGATCCTCTATCATTTTTTCCACAGGAAGTCCTGCCTCTATCATTTTTTCCCTGAACTCATCTTCATAAGCGTCATAGGTATGAATCTTAACCGGATAATTCCACGGATTGACATGTCTTTTGGCCCGGCTGTTGTTGGCCAAATTTCGAGAGGGGCTCATAAAGATGCCCCCCAAATGCATGAGTTTACTGAAGGGGAAATAGGCCAAAAGGACACAGACAAAAAAGAGATGGATATAAAAAATGCTGCCGATTCCCTCGGTAATATGAGGTTTGAAGGTTACAAGTCCCATGGCGATCGCCTTGACGCCCACAATGTCCACCTTGGTAAAATACCGCATCAAAATACCGGTAAACGCGATACCGAAGATGAGAAAAAGTGGAAAATAGTCTGAACCCAGCGATATATACCTTACCTGGGAAATCCATATTCTTCTTAAAAATAGAAAAGTGACGGCCGCCAGAAGTGCCACGCCGGACAACATGAGAATCGGGAGGCCGATCTGAAGAAATCCGTCAAGCTTTTCCAGCAATTGCACACATGCGGGCACCGGTTCGGTAAAAAAGCGCAGATGTCTGAAGAGTACCGTAAAAAAAGACCAGTGAAAAATCAGTGAAAAAAGCCACAACCACTTTTCCCACTCATAGGAAATTTTATCCCCGTCTTTTAACTCGGCTTTTGTGTTCCTGAATAACGACCGTAAAAAAACAACCTCCAGTATCATTCGAAGGATCACGCCGCTTGTGGTGGAGGGGTTGTCAATGTTGGCCGATTTAATCCACGGGAGTGATTTCTGTTGACCGCATGTTGTGGGAATTCGAAACGGGACTGGTGAACGAGACCAGTCCATAACGCGGTTTATAAATCCCAAAACAAAAACAATGACCGCCAGATAAGGTATGATAACGCCGAAAAACACCTCGCCCCCCGGAAGTTTAACACCTACATAAGCCAGCAAAAATAGAACAACGACCGCTATGAGGGAATACATGTAGCTAATATTCATTATATCATTACCTCACTTGATGGCCTCATGACGACCGGATAAAATTTATCCAAAATTATTTAAGCTGTCCTGGCTAAAAAGCTAAACCATGATTTTGCGAAAAATCTAATCTATTGGTCGTTTGAAGCCTCCTTACATATATTAATATTATCTAAATCCGGCGTATCTGCCGGCATCTCACGCACCAAACCCGCCCGCTCAAAAGCTCTAAACGTTCTGTTTTTCATCTCGTTGGCTTTAAGTTCGTAAATCTTTTCCCGGCACTGCATATAAAGGTTAAAAGCAATCAAGCCGAGTTCATCGATCTTCGACTCAAACAACAACAGTTCGCTAAAAAATTGTGTTTGGAAACCCTCTTTTATTATCGTGTTTCTGATAACATCTTTTAGGAAAAAAATAAAACTTGTGGCTTGGGAGGGGGAGAAGTTCTGAACCGCTCGAATTCTGATGATCGGATCAAGGAGGGATCTCATGGTTTCATGATCCACTTCCTCAAGGAGTTCGTCAAACAATGCTTCCAGCCCTTGATAGATGGTTCGGCCCACAGGGTTGGCAAATGGATCTTTCTGGCTCTTTAGGAATTTTGCCGTATCGGATGGATACGTCTCAATCGCAGAGGCAAACCATTTTTTTACAATGGTGTTTTTTTTCTGTGCCAGTAATGTGTTCAGCCTCATATTCAGGACTGCTCCGAACTCCTAATTTTATCGTTGATTAATAATCGATATTTAAAAAAAACCATTATTTATTAATCGACGGTTTTAAATGGAAATAACAATCAGGATCATTACATTTAAGAGAAGTCCTATAGACATTTTATATATTCATGTCAAGGATAAATGAAAAAAAGATGTCGAATGCAAAATCTCAAGTTGTACACCCATATATTTGTGTGATTTTTTGTATTTTTACACCACTATTATTTATTATTAAACAGTACATGCTTTTTAAAAAAGATGATCCATTCCGGTCTTCGAGCCGGTGGTTGGTGACCATGTGTTGCACGCG
>JAFDCA010000322.1 GCA_019313025.1 Deltaproteobacteria bacterium | reverse complement strand
CATGTCTACCCTTCGCAAGCTCAATCCCTCTTTGCGGCCGCCAGTTTTTAGAGGACAAAAGTATGTACCCAAAGGATATTCATTGCGACTGCCGCCGGATCCAACGCAAAATCGAATGGATTCTTCCATGGAATTGCCCTGGAACATGTACAAACATCATCAGAAATCGAGTCGCATTTATCGTGTAAAAACGGGAGACAACATCACAAAGATTGCTAAAACACACGGAATCAAAGTCTCGGATCTGATAGCCGCCAACAAACTTAATTCCAAGGGAAGCATTTATGTCGGTCAGAATCTAAGGTTACCCTTTCCCGACGAAACGCCTGATGAACCAAAGCTTGTTTATCGCGAAAATGAAAAAAACAAACCATCCGAAACACTGCAACATCCGGCCTCTGAAATCCATGGACAAACCACACAAGTCATCGGAATCAGGCCCGGAGAACCATCTTCCATTTATGAGGACATGATTTCGGCTTCTGATCTGTCGATTGACCCGGCGATGGTGGGCGGTGATTTGCAGGTTGATCGTGTGATTGAACACAGGGGCAAGCCCATGGGAATCATTCGGGTTGAAATCGAAGAAACACTGGGACATATTGCAGAATGGCTTGAAATTCCGACAAGAATCATTCGGAATTTAAATCATCTTCCCTATGGCAGTACCCTACGGTTGCAACAGAAAGTGAAGATTCCCCTGGATAAGATCTCAAAAGCGCAGTTTGAAGAAATACGATTCGAATATCATAAAAAGATCCAGGAGGATTTTTTCAGCTTTTACGAAATTGAGACGGTCCAGATTTACCAGGTCAAAAAAGGCGACAACATCTGGACGTTGTGCAATGATACCTTTGAAATGCCAGTTTGGTTGGTCAAAAAATATAATCCCCAAACAGACTTTAATGATTTGAGATTTTCACAAAAGCTCATGATTCCCCAGGTCAAGGAGAGGGTTTCCGGCACAAAGGATATTGCCCTTCCGTCTCCGACAGTTTCAGTGGGCAGTGCCAAAGAGGAAACCGTCATCCGGGACTTTTGGACGGATTCGCACCATCCCTGGTTTTTCATGCTCCAGATTCTAGTTTGTATTCTGTTAATGGCCTATCTGCTCCGGCCGGAACTCCGATGGAAAACCAAAAAATTATTCGTTTTTATCAGGCGTGTGTTCGAAAATGGAAAATCAAATTACACGATCATGATTCCTCGGAAAAGTGACAATTAAACAAATGTCAAGTCCGTTATTTTGGCACATGCAAAATTTAATCTAATACATTATTATATTTGATCTAACTGCCAGTTAATATAGGTCGAATCTTTTTAAACTGAATGAATGATTTTGAATTCAGTCGGCAACCTGAAAAAAATCCTTGAATCTCCTTAAATGACAGCCTTGCATCCGTAAGGCGGTTTCGTATTCGGGAAAGATTCATTTTTTGAAGCCTGTCCTCGCTCATTATCTCCACCAGATGTCGTCTTCCGAGGGCGTTTTTCCCGATATGTGTCATAAGTTGTGACAACACCATGATGACGCTCTTGTGAAGAGATGTGGGTAGTTCATCCATAATGGTGTTGCATAAAAATTCATGGCAGACAGGAGGTCGACCCGCCTGCAACACGCAACCCGATTCGGTGAGCCATCCGTTTGTTTCACTGAATGATACAAGGGGTGGAAAGATTTTACGAAGGGATGAAAGAAACGGGCTTTCTATGGATTCATAGCATATTTCCGCTTTACAGCAAGGAGTTATGCATGAGGAACAGATCCTGTTAAAAAGATCATCCGAGAAACATCTTACATCACGCTCAAACGTCCCATATTCTCTGAAAAAAGCGTTCAAATTAAGGTTCATTATCATTTCAACAACTTCCGTTATCGACCCTTTAGATTCTATAACTTATATAAATTGAATTGTTTATTTTTTACCTGCTGGTTTCCTTCATCTATAATTCGAGATGTTTGATACCGATGACCTCATCCATCATGACGCCCCATAGCTATGTAAACCAGGCAGATAATTTACTCCGAAATATGTAAAGAGTACCGCAAAAAATCCAGCGATGGAAAGATAGGCAATGCGTTTGCCACCCCAGCCTCTCATCATCCGGGCATGCAGCAATGTCGCATAAATGAACCAGGTAATGAGTGACCAGGTTTCCTTGGGATCCCAACCCCAGTAGCGGCCCCAGGCTGAATTGGCCCAGACCGCTCCGGTGATAATGCCGGTGGTTAAAAATAGAAACCCGAACATTACCAGTTGATGGTTCAGTTCTTCCAAAATGTTGGTATTCGGAAAGTGTGTAAGTAATTTGCTTTTGCCCTCGGTATCCCTTTGCTTGAAAAGATACATACAGCTGATGCCAAAAGCAACGGCAAAGGCGGCGTATCCGATAAAACACGTCATTACATGGGCAATCAGCCAATTGCTTTTCAATGCCGGAAGCAGCGGTTGTATTCGATCACTGATATTTGGGGACATGGAGGCATACGCCATTGCCAAAAAAGCCAGCGGCGTCGTAAATGCACCGATAATACGGTTTCCGTATTTTTTCTCAATAACCAGATAAACAACGGCAATGGTCCATGAAAAAAAGATTAGGGACTCATAGAGGTTTGACAGTGGGGCGTGACCAATACCAAGACGGTAAGATTCCACCCATCGCATGATGATACCCATCGTATTGCCGATAACCCCCAAAAAGGCCGTCCAAGTTGCCAGCCGGCCCGGTAATGGTTTTTTGAAAACCCAAAAGGCGATATATAAAAAAGCCGCCAAACCATATATAAACGTTGTGATGGATAGCAAGAATGAACTGTTCATTATCTTTCCTCTCTATTCGGATTTTCGTCTTTTGTTCAATCAGGATCTAACCTCTATGTGTTAGTTTTCAAATCGATCAGTTTTTCAGAAATCCTTTTTATCTTGTTCTGCATGCCGAGTTTGTTCTTATTGGCGGTACCTGACACCATGACTCTGCACGTTTGCCCTTTATTGACGATATCGATGCAAAGTCGTTGATGCGACATGAAAAACGTTATGTAACACCCGATAATTAAAAAAATAAATCCGGAATAAACGATCCAAACACCGGGATCTTTTGTAACCTGAAGACCGGTATAATAACGTTGAGTGTAGTCTGACACGGAAACCACCATATCCCCTTTTTGCATCCGGTTAAAATCCGGAAAACGCAAGGAAAGAACGATATCAACGGATGATCCATTATTATGGGTAAGGGTCCCGAGAAAGGCTTCTCCTATGGGTTGGCCTCCGAATTTGTAGGAATTGGCATAATCTTTGAGAACGAACTTCCCCCCGGTTTCCGGAATATCAATCTGCTGACCGGCCAACGCCTTTTTTTTATATACTTTCCCGGTTTTTCTGCTTGTAAAATTCAGCGTAACCTCCTTTGGAGGAAGCGAACCATAACTCGATTGAAATATGTTGAGCCCCCTGTAACGAAGGGGATCGTTGACAATAATATCTTTTGTAAATACCGGCTTGCCATTCTCAATAATGGTTAACCTGGAACGAAATTCTTTGGGTGTTCCTGAATCATAAAAACTGACGTTAAAATCCTCGCACAAAATCCCAAAATCCAGAGATATGTTCTGCCCGGGGTTACGCATTCTGATGCTGTTTGCCACCTCCCCTTCCGGGATGTTGACATATCCGTCAAAGCCGAAAAAAGATCCGATGAGTGCCCCCAGTAACAATAAAACTATGCTCAGATGGACACCGTAAACACCCAGACGGGCCCAACGCCATTTCTCAGCGAAAATACAATATCCCTCGTCCGTCTGTTCGGTCCTGATATATCCAAAGCCTTTGGATACAAATGATTCATAGATATCTTTCAACTGTTCGGACGAACGGCTGTCGTCAAAATATTCATTGTCAGCCTGGTTCCTGAATTTCGAAAGTATAAAGGGTGCTTTTTTGATAAAAACAATCTTCCATGTGGTGGGAAACCGATCTATTGAACATACCAAGATATTTATGGTAAGCAAAATAATCAGCAGCTGAAACCACCAGGCATGATACATATCGAACAAGTCAAAAACATTAAATAATCTGTAAAGAAACTCACCATATGCCTGAAAGTAGACCGCCGGGTTTTCATTCTGCGGAATGATCGTTCCGATAATCGAAGTGGCGGCGAGAGACAGCAGAAGAACCACCGAAAGCTTAACAGATGTAAAAAATTTCCATATTATATTTGAATTGTTCAGAAGATAACTCCATCTTTTTGATCATT
>JAFDCA010000321.1 GCA_019313025.1 Deltaproteobacteria bacterium | reverse complement strand
TTCGGCTACACCGACAACATCGTAGTCACCAAAGGCATAGTAGAATGATTCCAATTTTCCACCCATCGATTCTATAACCCTTGCCACTTCCTCTCGCCGTTTTGTGCCACCTTCTTTGATTAGTCCTTTCAGGCCTTCACCAACATAGGATGCTTGAATCATATATTTAGGCATAGAATACCTCCTTTTATTTGAAATTCGGATTTTTAAAACATGGACTAAGAGCTTATATTAGCAAAACTGTGGCGTTGATATAGCTAACCTATTATAACCTTATAGAAATTAGCGGCGTTGCTACTCGTCTTTAATAGCTGCACGGACTTTTGCGAGAACCTCTTCGGGAATCTCCGTCATTTCGTGAATTGTCCCAGCGTGTTCTGCGACCTTTTTCAGAAGCTCCTCCTCGGTTTCGGCCCGTGCCTCGAAATCGCAGTCCATACCAACATCTCTGCATCGAATTATTTTTGCCATCTTACACCTCCATTATAAACAAGGACTTGCCCCACTCTTGCAACTAAGTGTTGATTTAGATTAACCGTGGCCCCTGCCAAAATAATTCTATTCTGTCAGGAGCCATACGGGCACATTTTGAGGGGCTTCACCATTGAATCTTCTCCTGATTATTAGGTTAAAATTTAATGCAAAACAGTATCTATTTCAGTGGGGTAATAAATTTGAACTTGAGGATCAGATCGGCGTTGAAAATGAATCAAAAAGAAGAATCAGCTTATACCATCTATTAGTATGAGATTGAGTCGTAGATAAACATTCAATTTGAGTTCAAATATTATGAGACACCACAAAATGTCAAGAAGATTCAGAATTGTGATGAGAATATCTGTAAAATCCCGAAAGTGCAGATATCCGAATATATCACAGATTTTCAGGGATTCATAAAAGCTGATTGGCTATAGAAATTATAGCTAAGGATATAAGTAATCTCCGTGTATTTCATTACATATCGCGCAGGTTCCGCTTGAGAATTTTACCGGTTGCGGTTCTTGGAAATTCATCGACTATGACGACTTCTTTCACTTTCTGAAAACGTGCCGCAACTCGCTCGTTTACCCATTCCAGGAGTTCTCGAGGTGTGGGTGCCGCTTCCTGCTGCAAAATCACTGCAGCAACCGGCGTTTCCCCCCATTTTTCGCTAGGAACTCCATATACTGCAACCTCTCGAACAGACGGATGCTGGATAAGAACTTCTTCAATGTCTCTTGGATAGACGTTGATACCACCGGAAATGATCATATCCTTCTTTCGATCTACCAGGTGCAGAAAACCTTCGTCATCGGTGAAACCTAAGTCGCCGCTGTATATCCATCCATTAATAATGGTTTGTCCGGTAAGCTCAGGCTGTTTATAATAGCCCGCCATTGCGAGAGGACTACGGCCGATGATTTCGCCTACTTCCCCGGCTGAAAGTTCTTTGCCTTGATCATCAACAATTTTAATATCGGTAAAAGGCGTCGGGCATCCTACGGATTCGGATTTTTTTTCATAATCGTATTTGTCCAGAACGGTAAAAAACCCTTCCGTTAATCCATAGGCTTCGTAAAAAGTACCGGGTAATTGCCGGTCCCACATTTCCTTGTGCTTTTTATGCAGCGGGGCCCCCATGCAGCAAATCGTTTCTATTGTAGACAGGGCTTTAGGCGAAAAATTAGGTGCATTGAGCATCGCAATCATCTGGGCTGGAACAGTTGTGATATGAGTTATCTTTTCTTTTTCAACAATTTCGACAAGCTGGGCGCCGTTTAAATGACGTCCAAAAATGAAAGTTGAACCCAGGTACATTGCCGGCATCATGAGCATGAACGCGCCGTTAAAGATGACCGATCCGGTGTGCAGACAGATAGATTCGGGCGTCATGCGCCAGGACGTGGCAAACGTCGAACAGTAGAGCCCCCGAATATAGTGGGTATGGACGATTCCCTTGGGCAGGCCGGTGGTACCGCTGCTGTAAATGATGTTTACCGGATCATCCTGATGAATTTCCATTTCCGCCGGCTCGGTGTCTTTCGAACCGACTTTGAGAGACTGATAATCCATATATCCGGGATGCGCTCCGGAGACCATATAATATCTCTCCGCAGGAATATGGGACAGATCCGGCTTTACTGCGTTTAAAATTTCCGCGGCCTCGGGCTCGGTGACGACCAAAACCGAATCCGAGTCCCGAATCAGGCTCGAAAGGCCTTTTCCGCGAAGGAGCGGACTTAGCGGAACAGCCACCGCACCGATTTTGGCGGCCGCCCAAAAAACTTCCAGAATCTCAACGCAATTATTCAAAACTGTCGCAATTTTTTCATCTTTTTTTATGCCCAATTTTAAGAAACCATTGGCCAATTGGTTGACGCGGGAATTCAAGGATTCAAAGGTGAGCCGTTCATCTCCGAAAATAAGGGCCGGATGTTGGCGGCGATATTTTGCGTGTCCACTGAGAAGTCTGCCGATATTCATATTTTCTCCAAAGGAAGTGATTTAATGATTTCACGTATTAAAATGACAATTCCAGCCCGACTTCAAAGAGTGATACATTATTCACTAAAACAGATAACCTGCGATCTGCATTAATATCAAAGGTGAGCATAGCTTTCAAGGAAGAGCGGTTGTCGGAGTAAACAAAGTTCTGGGAAAAGGGGGACGGGGTTAATTTATAATATGCTATGCTAACTTCAATTAGTATATCTGCCGCTTTCTCCAACAACAATAAATGGAGCCCAAAAAAGCGGGTGTGCGTAACTCGCTACTATTTTCCCGGTATCATTATCTTTCAAGCCTGGACCATCAATCAACTCAAGCATCGATTTTCGTAATGCTCTAGCCCGCGAGATTTTCTTATCTTTTTTCTGAAAT
>JAFDCA010000320.1 GCA_019313025.1 Deltaproteobacteria bacterium | reverse complement strand
ATATCGATCTAAACACCACCTTATTGGAAAAACTTTACGCGGAGCAGACCGTTAATGAAAAAACCATCGCTGCCACGAGTGAAACCGAAGGGCAAAGATTCATCAGGCTGAATGAAAAGTACGATCAACTGCTGCAAGAGCTACAACCTGATACAGCATTGATCTTGCAAGATTTTCCCAACCGACGCCTGGCATCTTATCTCATTGTCGCCGCGGATCTTGGCCTTCTCAGCGATCTGACGTTCAGAAGGGCTCCTGAAGAGGAATATTTTTTTCGTTCGGAGCACCTTGTCTTCATGAATACGCTTCAGGATATGGGGGTAAATATTTATTGGAAGAGTCCTTTGCAAGGCGATTTGGTTTTATACAAACGATTTTTTATGAGGTCTTCCGTAATACCTTCGTTTCATGAAGCTTTTAGTTCAAGAAAACTGGCGGCAATTTACGGCACTGCGGGAGCCGTAGATAACGACACCCAGAAAGAAATCATCGACAGCGTCAAGTCATTCAAAGATTTCCACGGCGGCATTTGTGGCATCCTTACCGGTGGCAGTGCCGGAAGTATCATGTCGTTTGTGTCCAAAACGGCATCGTCTCTTGGATTGCTCTGTGGCGCCGTGTATTGGAAGATTCCAGGGGTGGACATTTTTACCCAAGTGGATTTTGCTGCACATTTAGGACGAAATGATTTACTGGAAAGGCAGGAAATTTTATCCGAAACAACCGAGGCAGATATTTATTTCAAGGGGGGGGTTGGTACCAACCTTGAAAATGCTATTACTTTTGTAAAGAAAAAGCTTGGTATTGGTTATTACAAACCGCAAATCTTTGTTGGAGAGTTTTACAACCCGCTTCAAGACTTACTCGCTCATCTGACATCCGAGGGTATGGTTGACCCCGGTGTCTTTAAGAATTGCTACTTCATCAAACATGGCGTTGAAATTTTTGATACACTTTGCAGGCACTTTGCCTCGGAAGACAAAATGGTTCTTGAAGTTTCAGCGAATGAAAATCAACCAGCCGATACGACCCAAGGATAAACGGAGATTTTATTTCACCCAGAAAATATAACCCCCCAACTGAGTAAAAATGAGCACAAGACTGCCCAAGGTTCCTTAACATCCTTAAATGTCAGATTGTTTTCCGGTCATGCTATGAATTTCGACTTTTATTATAATCGCAGATTGCAATAATGCGTCTTCATATACAAATGATCCATCTGCGTATTGGTTCATAATAATATCAAAAGCCTGTCGTTTGAGATCATTATCAGTAATAAAGCTGGCCGTGCCGAACCCAATCACACTTCTATATTTCATACCCCACTTGCATGCCTTGGCTGATTTGACAACTTGTGTAGATATTTCGAATGCAAAACAAACATTAGAATTTTTTTTTAGAATTTCAATTTTTTTCCCTTTCGGAGCACTATGAAAATAAAGGGTATTACTTTTGAAACCAAAACACAGAGGTACGATGTAAGGCATGTTCTGTTCACACATCGCTAGTTTGCAAACGTTTGATCTTAAAATGATGTCCTCAATAACTTTTTTATCGGTAATTTCTTTATCACTTCTTCTCATGTCATTCCACCCTGTTAATATTTTCTTGTTGCTTAACTACCGCCCTCAAATAGTGCCAACACCTTAAGGTCGCAACTTAAAAGATGTTTTTAGGCAAAATATTTAGTTGATGCATGACCATGTGGTACCCAGGTAAAAAGCAATTCCTTTATCCAAATAGTATGCATGATGTGTTGAGCCAAATCAATGGAATAAGAGTAAAATCATCATTTAAATTCGATCTTTTATTTCCTTTTCAATGTGCGGTCAAAAGTATGTTGTATATGAGATTAAGCATGCAAATTCTGAAACCATACAATATACAATAACTGGGGGGTAATAAAGAAAATAATACTATATATCGTATTTTTCCTTGAAAAATCTTCTTCTTTATTATAGATAGTAATTCTTTTTCGTGAATAAATGAAAGGAGGAAAATTATGAGAGTTATTGCGAGTGCGAATCAAAAAGGGGGATGCGGTAAGACAACAACAGCCATTAATCTTTCATCTTCATTATCTCTAAAAGGACAAAAGGTATTGCTCATCGATTTTGATCCTCAGGCCCACGCAACCATGGGTTTAAACGTAAAGCCTTCCGATCTCGATAGTACCATTTATGATGTGGTTACGCCGAATAATAATGGGTTCTTGGGTATTAGGGATATTCTGCTACCTGTTAAAGACAACTTTGATCTTGCGCCTTCAAGCCTCATCCTCAGTGCATTTGAACAAGAGCTCTCAAGACTGGAGGGAAGAGAAAACCGACTCTTTCAGGCCATTCAGCCTCTCAAAGAACAATATGACTTTATTGTCATTGATTGTCCGCCAAGCATTGGCCATCTTTGTTTCAATGCACTCCGTGCCTGCGAGGAAGTAATTATCCCCATCGACATGAGCCTTTTTTCACTTCGTGGTGTAACCAAATTATTGGAAATCATCATCCTGCTTAAAGACAAAATTGGCCATGATGTTAAATCTCGTGCCCTTATTACGATGTACGATCGCAGGACACGCTACTCTAGGATTGTATTAGAAAAAGTTCAAGCAGAATTTGGAAACAATGTCTTTGACACGGTCATTCGTTACAATATCCGTCTCAGGGAAACAGCAGATCTTGGTCTTCCTGTTGGCGATTATGATAAACATGCCATTGGTCACATAGATTACGAAAACCTGGCTGAGGAAGTGATTCGTTCGGAGCAAGCCAGGACGTACCAGAATCTCAGCACCGCCAACATCGCCCAAGAAATCTTGCAAAAAACAGAAGATTATATCGACACGGCCTCGGAATTGTCAGAACAGAAACCACCAGTTTCCCAAGAAGAATTTTTCGAGGATGAATCGCCAACTTCTGAGACAGATGAATTTCCTGCGGATTCTCCCCAATCCAATTATTCACAGATGATTGAGGTCATTTCCAATACCCCCGCTGATTATATGCAAAAGTATAAGGATGGAAATTAAAGTTAATCCGTCGTTTCCAACAAGAACAAGGGGGGAGGTAAAGAGGGCGTTTTTTAAATGGAAAAAAAGGGCTTGGATAGAGGTATTGAGGAAATCTCAAACCCATTTTTGTCAACCGGGGACAACGCAAATGAAAAGTCGCATCAGGTTGAAGATCCATGCAAAATTTAGGGCAGGACGTGGCGCTGTCTTTTATTTTTTCATTTGAAAAATGGTATGATTCTGCTTAACACTTCATTAATCAAAGAACTTAAAGATTTTTATCCGTTTTTATTCAAAAGTGAATATTGATATGTGTTGATGAAATGATTTCTTTAATCAACAAAGAGATCCGTGCTCAAATATCGCTCCCCGGTACTCGGCAAAACAACCACAATCTGTTTTCCTTTGTTTTCTCCCCGCTTTGCCATTTCCATGGCAGCCCAGACCGCAGCCCCGGATGATATGCCACACAAAATACCTTCCAGCACCGCCAACTTTCGTGCGGTCTCAAAAGCCTGTTCATTGGTCACCGTTACGATCTCGTCGATGATGCGGGTGTTTAACACATCCGGTATAAACCCGGCACCGATACCCTGGATTTTGTGAGGCCCGGGCTGACCGCCGGATAGGATGGGTGAATCGGCAGGCTCCACTGCCACTGCTTTAAATGACGGTTTTCGGGACTTGATGACTTCAGATACCCCGGTAATAGTGCCGCCGGTTCCAACCCCTGATATAAACATGTCCACTTTGCCATCCGTGTCGGACCAGATTTCCTCAGCGGTTGTTCTTCGGTGAATTTCCGGATTGGCGGGATTGGAAAACTGATCCGGCATATAGGCCTTCGACGTGTTTCTCAAAATCTCATGGGCTTTTGCGATCGTCCCCTTTATCCCCTCCGCCCCGGGTGTCAACACAAGTTTTGCGCCCAAATGTTTTAAAAGCTTTCTTCGCTCGATGCTCATGGTTTCGGGCATGGTCAATATCAGAGGGTACTTTCTAGCGGCGCAGACAAACGCTAAAGCAATCCCGGTATTGCCGCTGGTAGGCTCTACGATGGTGGTTTCCGGGTTTATCAGCCCTTTTGCTTCGGCGGCTTCAATCATTGAAACACCGATTCGATCCTTGACACTCCCCAATGGATTAAAAAACTCTAGTTTCGCAAGGATTTCTGCATCCAATCCATTTGCAATGGCATTGAGACGCACCAAAGGTGTCGATCCAACAGTGGAATTGATATTATTAGATACTTTCATTATTTCCTCCATTTAACCTATGCCACACTTGAAAAGCGTTTTATTTCGACTGGTTCAACGAGGTAAACTCTAATCATCCTTCGTAGAGAATTCAAGCAGGGCATCAATTTTTGCCAATAGTTGATCATCGGTACTGTGCTTGAGTTCGATGGCCTTTGCCGGACATTCCGATGCGCAAATGCCGCATCCCATACATGCCGACGGCGGAATCTCGGATATCCCTTCTTCATTAATAAACGGTGCGCCATATGGACATACGCGAACACAAATCAAGCATGATGCACATTTTTCATCATCGACTTCGGCAATAGCACCGGAGGTCGTCAGCTTCTCTTTGCACAAAATTTTCATGGCCTGTTGTCCGGCACTTTTGGCCATGGTAACGCTTTCTTCAATAAATCGGGGACTATGGGCCAAGCCTGCCAGAAAGATACCCGAGGTGGCAAATTCCACGGGCCTTAATTTGACATGGGCT
>JAFDCA010000319.1 GCA_019313025.1 Deltaproteobacteria bacterium | reverse complement strand
TTTATCAACCGAAATCATCTTGACTTCCTATTAGCAGTGGAAAGGAATTGAACCAATGCACCCTGAAACAGTTGAGTTTCCAAATCTTCCTGAACGCTTGAGCGGACTCGGGGAGTTGGCGGACAATCTCTGGTGGAGCTGGCAGCCCTCAGCAAGAATGCTCTTTAAAATGCTTGACCGGCAGGCATGGAAAGACAGCGGACACAACCCCGACAAGATGCTCAGAGAAATGCCGGCTGAAATTTTGGTGGCAGCCGCTGCCAACGACGATTATTTGCGACATTACGATGCGGTTCTTTCCCAGTTTCACCGGTATCTATCGGACAAATCGTGCCGGTTTTTGAATCATTTTCCTTGTGATCCGGACACCTTTGCCGTCGCTTATTTTAGCGCTGAATACGGGCTTCATCGTTCCTTGCCGTTTTACGCCGGTGGTCTGGGATTTCTGGCCGGAGATCACATCAAGGAGTGCAGCGATCTGGGTGTTCCCCTGGTGGCCGTCGGTTTCATGTATCCCCAAGGATATCTCCATCAACACATTCGCGAAGACGGTTGGCAGGAAAATATTCATGAACCCATCAACAGGGACGCCGCACCGATTTCCAGGGTGCTTGACAATGAGGGTCGGCAGCTTGTGGTTCGGGTTCCTTTCATTGATCCGGCAATCCATGTGGGCGTTTGGAAAGTAAACGTCGGTCGAGTATCCCTTTATCTATTAGATACGGATATCGAGGACAACGATCCATGGAACCGAGGCATATCGGCCCGTCTTTACATCGGGGACATCGAGCAGCGACTGCGCCAGGAAATCGTTCTCGGGATCGGTGGTGCCGAAGTTTTGCAAATTCTGGGAATTAAACATTACTTGATGCATCTTAACGAAGGACATGCCGCCTTCGCGATTCTGGAACGCCTCCGTGACCGGATGCAGGAAGGGATGCCTTATCCCCAAGCCATTGAAGAGGTAAGAAACACCACCGTGTTTACCACGCATACGCCGGTCCCTGCCGGTCATGATGTTATCCCGTTTCACTTGATGGAAAAACATTTTCACGCCTACTGGCCGGCTCTGAGCTTAGATCGCAACGCCTTTCTTCAGCTGGGAATCCATCCTGAGCAACCCCATGCAGGATTTAACCTGACGGCCTTTGCTCTCAGAATGTCGGGCCATCTCAACGGCGTCAGCAAACGGCATGGAGAAGTGTCCAGACAGATGTGGCAAAGTCTCTGGCCGGACGCATCTGAACCAGAGGTTCCTGTGGATCATATCACCAACGGCGTCCATGTTCTCACCTGGATTGAACCCCGGATGAAACGTCTTTTCGATACCCACTTGGGGTCTGAATGGCTCACCGATCATGACAATCCCCTCATCTGGAAACTGATCGACAAAATCCCTGATGAAGCGCTGTGGAGAACCCATTACTGGTTAAAAATCAAACTCATCGATGCCATCCGGGAGCGATCACGCCGGCGCTGGGCCGGAGATCGCGTGAGCCCGTCCATCGTGATCGCCGGAGGAACACTGCTCGATCCGTCGGTGTTAACCCTCGGTTTTGCGCGGCGTTTCGCAACGTACAAACGGGCCGATCTGCTTCTTTATGATATGGAACGCCTGAAAAAACTTCTCAACGATCGCTGGCGGCCCATCCAGATCATCTTTGCCGGCAAAGCACATCCTGCCGACGATCCCGGCAAGCGAATTATTCAAAGGGTGTTTAATGCCGCCCGTGATCCGGAAACCGGAGGGCGAATCGCCTTTGTGGAAGACTACGGGGAACAATTGGCGCAATACTTGGTTCACGGCGTGGATGTGTGGCTGAACAACCCGCTGCCTCCCATGGAAGCCAGCGGAACCAGCGGCATGAAAGCAGCCTTGAACGGAGTCCCCCAGTTAAGTATCATGGACGGTTGGTGGATAGAGGGTTTTAACGGAAAAAACGGCTGGGCATTCGGTCATAAGGAAGTCGACGGCAACCGGGATGCCGCAGATGCCGCCGAACTCTACCGCATCCTCGAAGAAGAAGTGGTTCCAATGTATTACAATGTATCGGAAGACGGTGTTCCGATGGACTGGGTTGACGTCATGAAAAGCTCCATAAAGAGTAATGCCGCAAAATTTTCGGCCCGGCGAATGGTCAAGGAATACATCGAAAAATTTTATGCCAAAGGCCTTGAAAGCGTTCTATTGCATCAAAATGAAGGCTAAGCATTAAGGTGGTCCAACTTTCTTTCCACGGACTTTATTCTATAAGCAAGGAGAATCGAAAATGAGAAAGAATTTTGTTTTATTGGTGCATGTAATTATTCTGAGTATAATCTTGGGGGTAACGGCTTATGCCGGGGAACCACCCAAACCGTTCGGTCTGACCATTGGAAAAACAACTTACGCACAAGCCCTTGAAACGCTACAACAACGAAAATGGAACTGTCAAGAATACGTAAAAAAACAGCTGAAACTGATTGATAAAAAAGATCCTAATCGCGGTAAAAATACCTTTTTGTTCGTAAACCCAAAAGATACCGAAGGTGTTAAAAATATCATGATATTTTTTGATGGCAACTCGGCATTGGACGCCTTGATTGTTGATTTGGATCCAAAGCTTTTTTATATTATTTGGGAGGAAATGGACAAAAAATATGAATTCGTGAGTAAACACCTTGAGGGTGATTATTTTTCATCTGATTATCCCCGGATATTGTGGCAAAAGGAAAATGTTTACATCGAGTTGCAAAAAGTTAGCCCCCATCATGCACGGCTGGTATATGTCGAGAAACTACTTTATGAAAACTATAAAGACTTTCTCCAAAAAACATATGAGCCGTATCGACGCAAAAAATCAAAAAAAGACTGGATGGATGATCTATAGCCCGGTATTCGATGATGTTTTGAAAATGATTTGCCGGCCTTTAACGAAACGACTGGAAGCTTTGGCTGAAAGGAACTGCAAATGACACCCAAACGCATTGCCCTGATGATCATTGCGATTTTGTTTGCCGTCTTTATTCTTCAAAATACCCAAGTGGTGGAAGTTCGATTTTTATTCTGGGGCACCGAGGCGTCCCGGTCTATTGTCCTGTTGGTCACCTTCTTCCTCGGCCTTGTTTTTGGATGGCTGTCTGGCTGGAAACAAAAGAAGCCTTCTGAATAATACCCGTAATCATTTTTTAAACCCTCTTGAGCAAAATTAAAATAACTTGAAAAGATTGAACGTCGTCATTTATTTTTCACAAAAGGGCTGTAGATATGAATGCTCACGAATATTACCATCGTGTGATCGATCGATTAAAAAATTGCTTTCAACTGAGCCATTATGTCGTTGCCACAGGCAATGAACTTGTTGCGGAGGGTTCTGATCCTGCATTTCCGGCAGCATCAGAACCCATCGATCGGCTTGAACCTCTTACCCTTCAAAGAGCCCTTCAGGTCCATATTCCCCTTATCGGCAAGAGATCACAATCCGTGCTCATGCCGATTGATTTTGAAATCTTTCTTGGAGAAGAAAATCATTTGCTCTATGAAGAAAAAGTCACCCAGAGAAAATTATTTGATCAGGTTATGCCTGTTATTCATTTCCTTGAAAACCTTTTCCGATCAAGGGGTATGCCTTATATTCTGGATTATACGCCTTCAGGCGCACATATTTTATTTCAAAATCTTTTGGGATATCTCGCCACAGAAGAACTGCGAAAAATCGGTTTTCTGGAAGAGGATCTTATAAAGGCATGCACTTACATCGATCATGGTGATATCAGGCGCAAGTACGGTATTTCCCTGGATGCCGCCCGTGTGTTTAGCGGGCTCGGTAAGATTGCGGAATATATCGCCCTTCTCACCATGGAAGCTTTTAAGGAAAATGCGTCAGAGGGTCTTTTCCCGATTACCATCTCCGATAGTGATGACCGCTGTCTTAACTTTGACAATTCCTGGAGTGAAGGATCTCCTTTTATGCGCTCCATTCGAAGCCCTTTTAGCCTGCATAAAAAAAATCAAGAAAAATACGGTAAATACCACGATCCTCCACTCGTTGACGTAATCGGCACATATTTTGATGGAAATACTGCAAACGAAGAAACGAATGTCGATGTTATTATAGACTGTATGTGGGATCTTGAAAAGGCAGCATGCCATGCACAACGCTTTTCAGGTTTTATTCCCTGTTCCAATGAAACATTGATTGATTTTATTCGGGAATATAAATCTTCCGACCTTTATCTTTTTCATCAAGATTTTGACAGTGAAAAAGATATTCCCAGGGGATTTGCCCTTGAGGCCGCCAAAAAAGAGGAAAACATTCCGGACTGGACAAGACAAATCCTTTTCTTTCCAAATCCCTCGGCACTTCAACCTAAAAAAATGATAGGGCTTGTTTTCGATTTTCTCATTTACGCTCACTGGAAGCCCAAACATATTGCAAACATTCTTCGGGACATCTATCAAAATCCTTCCTTCAATTGGACACAGGATTTTTTTAAGTATCCTGCGGAAGAAAAGGCCAATTTCTGGGCAAGAACTTACAGCGTTCTCGCACTCTGGAAAACCGGCAAGCTGCATATCGAATCATATCGAACGTAGTTGTTTCTTCTGGCCTGAGGTCAAAAGTTCTTTGGCCCGGACATTCACGTGTACAGACCAGAACCTACTCTTTTGGGATGGCATTGAGATCGCTTTGGTCTTTTACAAGACGAAACTCCAAAGGCTTTTGAGTGTCCAGGTGAACATCCCGCTGGGGGAATGCAATGACGATTCCTGCCTCACGGAAGAGTTCGTCGATACGAAAGCGGATATCGCTTTCAATGATCCGCCGATCCATAATGCGGTTCATGCTGATCCAGAAGTAAAGATCGAATATTAAGGCATTGTCCCCAAAATCGTTGAAGAGTACAAAGGGTTTGGGGGTTTTTCTGACCCTTTTATGCTCATCGGCAACCTGAAGCATGATGCGCTCTACTTCGCGAACCGGAGAACCGTAAACGACCCCTACGGTCACCTGCGCCCGGACTTCCTTGTCTGAAAGGGTCCAGTTAATGATATTTTTCTCTAAGAAACTGCTGTTGGGCACTAAAATTTGGACATTTCCGCCGGTACGAATTCGCGTACAGCGCGCGCCGATCTCCTCCACCATGGCGAAGGTCCCTTCGATTTCAACCAGGTCTCCGATCTTTATCGGCTGCTCCGCCATAACGATGAATCCGCTGATAAAATTATTGATCAGGTTCTGAGCCCCGAAACCGACGCCGATGGCAATGGCACCGCCCAGAAATGTGAACAGCGTCAGAGGAATGTTGACCACCCGCAGGGCAAAGAGAACGATCAAAAATATGATAATATAATTGAGTATCTTCTCCGTGGCCGCAGTCGTGGTCTCTTTCATGTGGACACGTGCCAAAAGACCTCGAACCCAGAAAAGGATGATTCTTTTGACAAAAATAAACCCGACCATCAGGGTGATCAGGGCCATTGCCAGCTTCTTTACCGTCACACCGTGTTCGTCAATAACCCACAATTCCAGGTCCCAGATGTTTTTTACCTTGCCTGTCAGTGCGGTTAGTTTTGTCCACAAATCAACGTGTTTTCGTTCAGTGGCAATTTCATCCAGTAGTCGCTGGTTCAAACGCAAGGTTGCTTGCAGCATCGACAAATATTCGAGACCGCCTTTTTCCAAAACCCTTAGCGCATCCAATCGATTTTCAAGCTCGCGTCTTACACCTTTCGAATACCCCTGATCCGACAGTTGTTTTTCCAGGGATGCAATTTGAGGCTGAAGACTGCTTTGATAGCTCTCCTGAAGTCTTACGGCCCGTTCATTTTTTACCTTGCTTGCTTCAATCTCTTTTTTCCAGACATTTATTTTTTCTTGATCTACCCCGCCATTGACAAGGGCGTAACGATTTTTCCACACCTGTTCCTGTTGATTTAACAGGTTCAATATATCCTCTGTCTGTTCCAAAAGGCGCTGGGAGGCTTCCCGGTGAGTATCGGCGGCCTCTAATCTTGCCTTGGCAAAAGTAATGTCTGCCTTTTTTTTGACATTGGCGAGTCTTTCCTGGGCCTGAAGCCAGGCCGTCTCCACCTTCATCTGACCACGGAGCTGATCCTTCTGGCGATTTTGAAATTCATTCCTTTTCTGATTGATGGCTTCGATCTGTTTTTCCAGGTCGATTTTATCAAAATGCAAGTTTTTGCTGACCCAAACAAGGTTCTGTTGTGTAACATCCACATTTTGTTTGGCAAGTCCAAATTCGATGGAAAGATTTTGTTTGGTTGTTCTCTGCAGATCGAAAATTGCCTGGGCGATTTCCAATTCCAGTTGTGCTTGGGCAAGCGACCACTTCAGTCTCGGAATATCTTTGCCGGGTTCCATTGAATCCAGTTCTTCTTTATATTTTCGCAAATTCTGCCGGCTGTCATCCAGCTTCGATCCGGCATCTTCCAGAGCCTTCTCGGCCAGGCTGATCCCCAAAATGGCGGTCTCCTTCATATGGTCGTCGGTAATCAACTTATCGAGAATCGTGTCGTAAAAACTCAAAGAATACGGCGGATTTTTCGAAAGTGTTATCTGCTTTTGAGTCTTTTCTTTTTCCTTCAAAAGGGTCTCTTCTTTTTCCAGGATTTTCTTTTTCTTTAAAGCGGTTAGCAGTCGCTGATACACGCTGTCTAATTCCCGAAGCTTTGCCGTCCGTTCCTGGAGTTGTGGAAACAGTATTCCCAATTGACGAGCTGTTTGTTCATTTTCCGATGCTTCGACTTCGACCAACCTTTTTTTAATCTCTTTGATTTTTAGCTCAATGTCGGCAGGATCGATCTCGGGCAATGGT
>JAFDCA010000318.1 GCA_019313025.1 Deltaproteobacteria bacterium | reverse complement strand
CCGTCCTTGCGGTAGTACTCGACCTCGATTGTAACTGATCTGTCCGGGTCAACCGTGCCCTCCTCATCTCTCTGAAGCTCTCTTACAAACATTAATTGGACCTTTGCAAGAGACTCCGGTGTTATCATTTCCTCCAAGGATTGCCGTTTTCGCTCTTCCGGCGTAAAGCCAAGCACATTTTTGATGGAAGGGCTCACGTATGTGGTTTGAAAATCCAGGTTGGTGGTCCAAACGATATCAACCATCTTTTCTGCGAGAAACCTAAATTTTTCTTCACTGTTGCGTAAGGCCTCCTCAGCATTTTTGCGTTCTGTAATGTCTTGTATAACGGCCAATACATGAACTTTTCCATTTTCTTCTTTAACAATCGAAGTAGACATTGATAATGGCCTTTTTTGTCCGCTTTTAGTCGTTATCATCCATTCCTCAGCCTGAATGTCATCACCTTCACGCATCTTGGCCATGCGCTCTATTGCACGCTTTTGGACTTCTGGATCTGGATACATGGTTTGGTACCATCCCAGCTTGTTGATCTCCTCCATGGTATAGCCCGTAATTCCAATCATCCGTGGGTTCCAATGAGTAAATTTTACATACGGCTTCTCACGAATATTATGGCAGACGCAAATGCCGTCAGCGGCCTTTTCAAGGATATCCTGAGACATTAAAACAGTCTCACGAAGGGTCTCTTCCAAATGCGCCTTTTCGGCCAATTCTTTTTCTAAAAATGTAACCCTTTTTAATAATTCTTCATAGTTTGGTTTATTCATCATCTGATAAAACTCCAATCAATAAGAATACACAATAAAAGTTAAATAAGTTCAAATGAATCATCATCGGACGGCAGATAGTCCCTTTGGATCGGTCCCAATTGATGCCCGTATAAACTGCCTCGATTCGAAAAATTAAGAATCATGTACATCAACTCAGCACCCCGTAAGAGTCCCAGGCATCCCCTTGGAGCCTTGATCTCGGAAAAATGCTCAACATCATCTCGGCGCACACTCGGACCGGCCATAAGCACAGGTACAGGTTCTCCCGAGTGAATCATGGATGATATACTCGGTGTTGAATGGTCGGCCGTTACAACCACCAGCAGATCTTTTTCATTTTCTACGACCTGTACCAGCTCTTTTAGTCCTCGATCCAGACGGGAAATCTGATTCATTTTGTAAAGCGGCTCTCCGGTGTGGGCGGCTTCGTCAGGCACTTTGGTATGAACGTGGATAAAATCATGCGTTGTATCGAACAGCGCCAGACGGATCCGATCTTTTAAGTCCATGCCCGGATCATCAGAGTCCTGAACCGATTGATAATCGATTCCCAGTTCATGTGCCAAACCACCATAAACAGAGGACGAGGCCATCATCAGTCCATTGACACCCCAGCGTTGCTGAAAAGATGGCAGGTTGATACGGCGACCGCTTCGCTGGGTGACCAGAAAATATTCTGCCGGAGGTTTAAGTACATGGGATAGATCCCTAATAATGGTACTATTAAGCTGGTGATAACAGAACGTGAGATAGTGGTTCAATGCCTTGGCGGTAAATCTGCTTTTTTCAAGCTCCGGATTTTCAGACAATGGCACAATTTTGCTGATGGGTTTTCCGAGAATGATCGGATCTGAGTCGGATATGTATGGCGAAACCGGGCCGTTTAAAATTAGTATGGCATCATTTCGCCGGGTTTGTTGAAGCCGAATGCTGATACCATCAGATTCGAAATTGCCGATGAGAGAATACAAGCGACCGATATCTTTAAATGTCCCTTTGATATGATCCCGACCCAATGTCAGAACAGGTCGGTTGTTTTCCCATATGACTCCGGAAATGTGCGCTAACACCAGCACGTCATCATTGTCAAAAGATACCCCTTCACCCACGGCTTCAAGTAGTCCCCGGCCGGGAAATTTCTTCAAATCGTAGCCAAAAAGCAAAAAGTGGGCGATCTCGCTGGGAAAACATAGACCAAGGCTTGAAGGGTGAAACAATCCATTTCCACCCAGTTCGGCCAGGCGGTCAAGGTTAGGGGTGTCGGCAGCTTCAAGGGGTGTCCGATGATTCAGCGCACTGTAGGATCGATCGCCCAACCCATCCAAAAGAACCAGGATTACCTTCATTTGAACACCTTAATTGAATTAAAAATGCTATTTAATTCGGGAGTCGGGGTGTTATTATTTATTATATCGCTTCAAGGATAATGCTTTTTTTCAAACCGTGTAAACTCATGATTAAAGGATCGTAAAGAAAGAACAGGTTTTAATATAAAAACAAAGGGTTCGATTTGAAACAATCACTTTCTTAATGTAGAAATGTTTCGGCATGCATCTGTTCTTTCTAACGATCCCTAAACCATTCAGACAGTACACGCTTTTTAAAAAAAATTATCCATTTCGCTCTCCCCATCAGCATAGAAGTCCAAAGGGATAGAGCGGAAGGAATGTCACCTTTGCTAAGTCATTGAAATGAGTAGACGCATAGCTGTCTGAGTTAAATGGAAAAACATACCCCATGAACCTGTATATGCCGAATATCTGATTTACTTATTCGTAATTGACACGTCCGCAACTTTTACCGGAAATGCTTTATCAATATAGTCGTCTATGATCTGCTTTGTCCACAGCAACTTTTGGGTTTCTTTTATTTCAATGACCCACCAGGAACAGCCGGTTTGGCACAATATATCCAGACGTTCTTTGATGTCTTCGATTCCATCGGGCGCTACGTGTCCCAACCCGGAAATTTCGGTATGATAGATATGTGCATTGTGGACTCGATCCGGGTGGGGGGAGACAAAGTCTTCCGGAGAAAAATATTGGTTGCTGACAGATTCGCAGGCGAGTGCATGACCGATGTCAAAGGTCACTCCCGCGCCGGTTCGTCGGATTAATTTCTCAAAGAGATTGGGTTTGCTGGTCCATCCCCAGGCCAGGTTTTCCAGACAGACTCTCACGCCGCGATCAGCGCCGTACTGAACCAGGCTGCGCAAATTGGTGATGGTTCTTTCCCATGAAAGTATGCGCGTCGTATTATGACCGAGCCCCACATGCAACGTCAAGAATCTGCCGTTGGTTTTGGAGACCAGGCGAATAACTTGATGGAAAAGTTTAAGGGCCGACAATACTTTAGAAGAATCTTCGTGACCGAGATCGACTTTCATAAACGGACAATGGTAACGCACCTCGAGGGGGTTCAAAACGGATAGACTTTCTACCCAACGGGTTTCTTCCAAAGGACTTGATGGAAGATCTTCCATATTAAACGACCAGTCTACGCCTGAAAAATCATTATCGAGGACAAATGCTTTGAGTTGTTTTATATCATCGAAAAAGTTGCACAGCGCAATTTTTGGTTTCATTGGGTACTCCCCACAGATATCAGCTCTCGTATGGTTTGTTTTGCGATTTTTGTATGATTCGGTATGTTTCCGGATAGATACTTCCGGATAATATTCTCGACACACGGTATGCCAAATTCATTGAGGTAGCGTACCACCTGCTTTTTGTCCATCTTAACTGAACCATCAACCAAGCGATAGTTGCCAGAAAGACAGCAGTACAATTGCTCTTTGCTCTCATGCCAATCCATTTTTAAAATGGCTTCTATTTCTTGGCCGCGGCTGATGTTGCGAATCGGAAAGAGCAATTGAATCTCGAAGGTTTCGGTCAGACGCTTATAATAATTCAGAGCTTCAGGGATTTGGTTTATTTTTACGGAACCGTTATGACGTTCACGCTCTCCGGATATAATGGGAATGTTGCCGAGTAAAATCGCCAAAGGAATACGAACCGCATGCAGATATACGTGGCAACCAATGCAAGGGGTATAAAAATTGTATAATGACAACAGTTCACTGATAAAGACACCGTTGAGGGCTCTCCAAAAATCCGGGGAACCCAAAACAATCAAAGGATGGAGCCGAACATGGGGCAAACGGCCCTTTAGTCTGAAAAGCGCCTGGTTTACGGTGTCCCATGGGCCGTACTCTGTTCCGGTATATACATAAGTGGGCAACAGATCGGTGAAACCGTTTTCCTGGGCGCTTTTCACTGCGGCGGCGATGCTGTCACGGCCGGCGATTTCAACCAAGGCCAGTTTTGAAATGGACCGATAGGTTTCAATGGTCTGCTGGGAAAGGAGCCACTCTGGAAAATCGATAATTAGATCGGATTTGTTTAAAAACAACTCCTGTAATTGCTTTTCATATGTCGATGAATAACGTTGCATGTTACTATTTGAGGGGTATTTTTTCGGATTTTTTATGTTAAATTGATTGATGTAAAATAACATCATTACCTGAAATTGCAAGAAGCAGTCCCCGGCGATTGGTGGCTTTTGCCACACGCAGCCACTTTTCTTTGGTTAATCCGCGTGGCAGGGTGGTGAGAAAAAAGGCACCTTTTAATTTCCGGCTTCCTTTCATTAACATAAACTGTCGATGATTGGTGAAGGCAAATAGAAGATGTCCGTTGGACAGTAAAAAATTGTATTCGCCCGGATACTGGTCCATCATTTTCGAAATGCTGTTTAACAGTGTGTTAAAAAGCTTCTCAGGCTTTGCATCCTCTTTGTGATGGTCTTCCATATGGTCTCGGAGGTATTCAAATACTCTGGCCGAGTCACTGATGGCATCTTCAATGACAATGCCGCTGCTTTTGTAAGATTCAATGACCGGTGCTTTGCCGTTATGGGCAAAAATCCAATCATGTCCGGCAAATTTTAGAACAAAAGGATGGGCATGGCACTCGTCCACGAGCCCACTGGTCCGAAATCGGAGATGGCAGATGATGATTCTGCTCTTTACAACACGGGCCAGTCTCTGAAAACTGTCGTGCAATTGGCCTGAGTGGAAAATCTTTTCAGCCGACTTTTCAACCAGGGCACGGTGTTTGCGATAAAAACCAATGCCCCAGCCATCCATGTTTTTTTTGGCCTGAACTGCAAAAACAGGCAGGAATTCAGGGGCCGAATAGTCTTTCTTGGCAGAGAGGGCGAAAAGGTCACACATTAGTTTGAACTTTATGAGGCGGATTAGAGTATGATGAATATTGAAAAGCTTTCACATTCTTAAATATTCTTTGGAGTGTTGGAGTAATGGTGTAACGCAGTATATTAATCCAATACAAGCGATTAAGGACTATTTTTGTCTCATGTTTCAACCAGGAACGGGCAACCGGAATTAAACGTCACTGGCATACAATACATCCGGACCTGCAATCACCAAAAGCTCACCTAAAGATTGCGGATCCGGTGTGATGGGGTGCCAATCGGTGCGACTGAGTCCTTCCTTAATAGAAGTTACCAGCAGAATGTCCCCCATACTTTCGGACTCCTTGAGAACCATCAGATGTCGAGAGTTACAAAAGGCAAAGAGAAACGATTCATTGGCCAGAAAAAAGGCGTAATTCCCGGGATAGTCATCCAGGAGTTTTTGAATAGCGATGCGCAGGGCGATGTATACACTAATGTAAGGGTTCTTGCGGTGCAGCAAGACCAGTTCATCTCTTAAATATTCAAAAATTCTGGCTGTATAGACATCAACTTCAAGTCGAGGTGCTCCTGTGGTTTGATATGTGTTAATGTTCTCGACAACACCCACATGGGCAAACAGCCAGTCATGATCCAAAAAGGAAAGCTTGAAGGGATGGAGTTGGGCACTATGGCGGCCGCCGCTTTTTGGACAATTCACATGGGCAATGATTATCCGGCTGTCGATTACCCGTGCAAGTCTCTGAAAGCTTTCATGAACTTGATGATCACTAAACACCTGCTCCTCGGATTTTTCCACCAAAGCCTGATCCTCGCGAAAAAAACCGATACCCCATCCGTTTATGTTTTCACTCCCCTTCTCCGCGAATATGGGCAGATAGTTTTTGGGGGTATAGTTATAACCCGCCGAGATGGCCAATATGTCACACATGATCACACCAGATTAATTAATCAAATAATTTTATATGTTCTACTGACTGAACTTCGATAGGTGATGCCTGTTTGATACCTTCCTGATAACCGAACTCTGTGTATATCTCATAGATGGTTTTCAGCCACTTGTTCGCTTCAGGGTAGTAAAAGATATCCGGAACGTAACCCTGGCTCAACTCAATAAGAAATTGGGTAAAAATGATCCATTGGATGGCTTCATCTACTTTTTCCAGTAGGGCTGAATGATAGCGAAATTGAATGGTGGAGCGAAACCAGTATGAGTGCAGATTCAGACCGTGGTAGCGGGTTTTGTCGTAGCGTGCATTCACACCTCCATTTGTCTCGTAACGGTTTTGAATCGAATACCAGAGATCTTTGATTT
>JAFDCA010000317.1 GCA_019313025.1 Deltaproteobacteria bacterium | reverse complement strand
CCAGGGGAACAATCCGATCCCGACCTTTCTTCCGGCATCGATCACGCCTTTGACTTTTGAAAACGGAATAAATTCATTATGGAAAGGACTGATGGAAATCAACAGGGTGCCGAGACCTTTAGTCTTTAATCGCTGCAGAATGTTTACTGCCGACTCGGTCCCTTTAAACCAAGAGGAATTGGTTTCCACATAATCGATACCCATACCGACGATTTTTGCAACTTCAAGCACTTTTTCCAGCTTTTCCGGTCGGAGCATGGGTTCACCACCGCCGATGTGCACGGACCGGCAACCTAATTCTAAAATCCGGATAAAGCATTTTTCAGCGGTTTCAACGTCAATATAGTCTTTTCGCCAATTCGGACTGCAATTATAAAGACAGTGCCTGCAACGCGATGTGCAAAAATAGTTGGTGATCAATCCACCGGAAAAAAGCTTGCGAATTATAAAATCGCTCATCGATTTACTCAAATTCTATATCTCGGAACTTATACAGCTCATAATAATAACCTTGATTGTGAATTTTGTCCATTTTATGGCAAAAAATTTAAGATCATCACGAAAGCACGAAAAGAAGAAACCACGAAATTGAATTAACTTATTTTTTTCGTCTTTTCGAAATTTTGTGATTTCGTGATAAATAAGTCCTGCTTGGTTCCCCGCGACAACTTCAATAAAGGAGGGATCTCCTTTACACTTCGACCGGCTTTATCCGGGTTAGCATCTCAACGTAGCCATCAGCCTCAAGGGTTGGATTAAAAGAGACAACGCAGACAGAATATCCGTACACACCACATCCGCCGAAGCTAAGGTTTCAAAAGCAGCGCCTTCTCCAGAAACAATCGCTATCCCCAAGGCCGATGATTTGAGCATCAATCGGTCGTTTAGGCCATTGCCCATACTTACAGTTTTTTCACATCCGATTTTTTCTACAAATTCCAGTTTTGCCACATCTTGATGCTCCAATGGTATGACGGCCAGTTTACAATCGATATCCTTTAGTGCTTTTTTAACACTGCCGAAGGTGTCGGCGGTTATAACATGAATGGTTAGTTCTTGTGAAAGTTCTGTCAGACACTTCTTGACACCGTCAATCAATGCACCATCAAATGCGATGGTGCCGTTGTAGTCTATCACAAGGTGTTCAAGCTGGAGTATTTTATTCCCTGGAATGTCAATTTCAATCATTATTTCACCATCATTGCACGTGTTTTATAAATATGATTCAATTATTCCGTGTTTTATTGATGCACAATTGGGGTTGTATATTTTTTTAATTTTAGGGTAAAGGAAAAAATACCTCGATTCTTCGCAGTGCGTAGTGACAAATTAAAACCATGAAGATCGGCTGTAACTGAGAAATCGGTCAAAACTCAAAAGATATTCTGGAATGCTTATGAATTTGAAACCTGATAATCAAACAAACCGTCATAAAGGTTTAATTGATGGGCACGTTCATTTAAGTGAAATAGAGTCCCCGGAAAAAGTAATTAAAAACGCAGTAAAAAAAGGAATAAATCGAATAATTGCAGTGAGCATGGACCTTGCTTCATGTCGTGAGGTTCTGTCTTTGTCTGAAAAATTTTCTGAGGTACTTCCGGCTATTGGTTATCATCCCTGGTCTGTCAAAGCAGAAGATATGGAAGATACCCTTCTATTTATAACACAAAACATTCATCGCTGTATTGCACTGGGCGAAGTGGGGCTTGATTATAAAGTAAAAGTAAAGAAAAAACTTCAAAAGGCGGTTTTTTCAGAATTGTTAAAGCTTGCCGTTCAAATGAATAAACCGGTTATCATTCATTCCAGGTTTTCATATCAAAGTACCTATGAAATGACAGCAGAAGCAGGCCTTGAAAAGGCTGTTTTCCACTGGTATAGTGGTCCTGACGATGTTCTCGACAAAATCATTGCAAGCGGATTTTTTGTATCTGCCACGCCGGCCTTGGCTTACAGCCCGCATCATCAAGCGGCTATGAGAAGGGCGCCTTTAGAGAGAATTTTAATAGAAACCGACGCCCCGGTTCAATATGGTGACCGTTTTTCAGAACCGGCTGATCTAAAAGAGACGCTCTTTCACCTTTCTATAATAAAAAAGGTGCCGGAAGATAAGCTTGCCGGAATTGTAACGAAAAATGCCGAAAATTTCTTTGGATTTTAAATTACGAATAATCTCCGGTAAAAAAATGGAGACGTTGGCTTAAAATGAAAGATAAAAGTGTCCTGATTATCGGTGGCGGTGTGGCCGGTCTCTGTGCATCGGTTGAACTCGCCAATTTAGGTGTCCATGTTGAACTGGTAGAAAAAACGAATTTTTTGGGTGGACACGCCATCGGTTATGCCTGCAAGGCCATTAATGATACCTGTGTAAAGTGTGGTGCCTGCATGGTGGAAGAAAAATTACAAAGCGCGGTTAATCACCCGGACGTAAAGATATTAACCGGCAGTCAGGTAAAAAGCATATTTAAAAATGGTCGATTCTCGGCAGGTATCCGACAACAACCTTGGTATATTGATCCCCAAAAGTGCACCAATTGCGGATTGTGTTTGGATCGCTGTCCGGCAGATGGGGCTGTTCTTCAAGGTTTTTCAAAAAATAACATTCCATTTTATGCCATTTCTGATGAAAAATGCCTTTATTTCAAAGACAAATCTTGCAGCATCTGCGGGGATGAATGCCCTGAAAAGGCCATTGACCTGGACAGAGATGCAATGGAATATTCCATTAAAGCAGATGCTGTATTGGTTGCTATTGGATTTAAACCGTTCAACCCTAAAGACAAACCATACGGGTACGGTGTCTTTAAAAATGTCGTCACCGGTTTGGAACTCGAGAGGATGATAAAACGGGTTGGAGGCGTGAAAAAACCGAACGATAACAAGATTCCCACAAAAATCGCCTTTATCCAGTGCGTGGGCTCAAGGGATGCCAAGCTGAACCATCTTTGGTGCTCCAAGATATGTTGTGGGTCGGCGCTGCGTATGGCAAGGTTAATCAAGGAAAGACAGCCGGAGACCGAAATCACCTTCTTTTATATGGATGTGCAGACATTTGGAAAAGACTTTGAGCAATTTTATAAAGATGTTCAAAAAGAATTTCAGATGCTAAGGGCTATACCCGGCGATATTTATGAAATGGATGATCAACGCCTGAAAGTAAACTACGTGGATAACCATTCACATAATACCCTGGAAGAAGTTTTTGATTTGGTGGCGTTGTCCATCGGTATCACGCCGTGTGAAGGTGTTCAATCCATGGTCGGATTGCTTGGGATAGCGCCTGATAAATTCGGATTTTTAGAAACCGATAATGATGGAATATCAGTTTCAAAAAATGGGGTGTTTTCAGCTGGAGCCGTCCGAGGACCCAAGAGCATTTCCGATACCATAGCCGATGCCGGAAGCGCCACATGGAAGATCGTCAAATACCTGAGTTTTAAATGAAAATTGATGTGAAACTTTAAGTGATTTAATTGAAAAGGTAACCGTGTGAACAATAAGACACTCATTTTAGGAAATGGCCCTTGCGCAATGGCCGTTGCTGAAGAATTTTTAACTACAGGCATGGAAATCGTTATTGCAACCAGAGATAAAACCTGCGGCTTTGAAGGATTTGCCGATTTCGATGCCTTTCAAATCCTCACGGAGACACGATTGATTTCATGTAAAGGCTCTGTTGGGAATTTTATCATCCAGGCGATAAAAAACAATAAACTCATTAAATTATCTGTCGGTGGCATCATCATTGCCGAGGAAGATCAAAGGACGTCAAACTTTTTGCTCTATGGACTGAATGCGTCCTCTAATGTCATCACGCTGTCTCAAATGAAGAAGGTTCTGGGTGATTCATCGTTTAATAAAAATATCCTTTCAAAGATAAAAAAGGTGGTTTTCCTTACGGGTTTTGGGAAAGAAAGCATGCCGGTCATAGCGAAAGAGGTGATGCTATCTTCTCTTGTTCTTCAAAAAGACTTTAACCTACAGACATATATTCTGACGAAGAACTTAAAGGTGGCTGGAGACGGTCTTGAATTCCTATACAGAGAAACTAAAAAAGCCGGAACCATTTATATTAAATTTACGGATGCTGTGCCTGACATTCATCAGGGAGAAGAAGATACTATCCTAATCGAGTTTTTCGATGAAATAACATCAAAAACTTTTAGACTGTCACCGGACATGACAGTGGTTGATGAGACCATCGTTCCTTCTCGATATGCAGCCGATCTTGCAAAAATATTCCATATCGAAAGCGATGTTAACGGGTTTGTCCAGGCGGATAACGTTCATCGATATAGCGTATTGACCAACAGAAAAGGAATTATGGTTGCAGGCCCTTCAAGAGGTATGCCGGCCCGTGATGATGACAGAATCGATGCTGCGAATGCGGCACTTGCAGTCACGGGTCTTGCTAAAGTGGAAGTAGAGACAACCGACGAAAAAGCAAAAGTCCATACGGGACAGTGCATACGGTGCCTAACCTGCTATCGCCTTTGTCCATATCATGCAATAACCTTGGATACCCGGGTGGCAGTTGAGCCGAATGCCTGCGAACGGTGCGGCATATGTGCGGCATACTGTCCAAGGAGGGCTGTTTGCTTTCCAGGTCTTGAGCCCGATACAATATCAGATCTGATAACAACCGACACCGGTATACAAATCCAGAAAACGTTTACACCCATTATCGTGGCTTTCTGCTGCCGCCGTTCGGCGTCCCAAGCCCGGGATCTGGCGATATGCATGGGTTACACACTGCCCCAAGGGTTGAAGATGGTGGAAATGCCGTGCTCGGGCGCCGTCTCTTACGATCATATTTTTTCGGCGTTGGATAACAATGCCGACGGCGTCATGGTATTAACGTGTCATAAAGGAAACTGTCATTCAGAGCACGGAAACATTTATGCGGATCAAACGGTCGAACACATTCAAGAGATGTTTTTACAGATCGGTTTTGAAAAAGAGCGCCTTTTAATACATACCCTTGTCTCCAATATGGGAACGGAATTTGCCCTGATTGCAGATCGCTTTGAAGAGATCATTACAACGCTCGGTCCTAGCAGGCTCAGGAAGAATTGATATAGGAAATAGGAAGTAGAAGAGAGTGTAATTGTTTAACCTTTTGAAACCATCACCGCTTCAGGTATGATTAAATTTTTGGCTGAAAGAACTCATAAATAAGGGCTCGTAATGAAAGAACCTGCCTGGGCAATTCATAAAGGTCTTCTACATTAACAAGGAGTTTCATACATAAAATTAAATCTCATATGGTTCTTTCAAAACGATCCCTAATCCACTCAGACAGCTTCCAGCCAAAAATTTAATCATACCTGAAGCTTTCTGGAAAGTGAAGAATTTCAAAGGACTAAACTATTACAAAGGTAAAAAGAGGTAGTCATATGATATCACCATCTGAAATCATCGATATGGATCAACTCGATCATACCAGATGCAGATCATGGACGTTTTTTCAGGATTTTTGTGTGACTTGCGGCCTGTGTGCGAGTTCTTGTCCGGTCTCGGGGATCGATGGATTTGATGCCCGTATGCTGGTCCGGATGGTCTCACTGGGGCTTGTTGAAGAACTGGTCGACGCCCGGTGGCCGTGGATATGCACCATGTGTGGCAAATGCGAAAATGTTTGCCCCATGCAGATCGATATTGCCGATCTAATTAGAAAAATTCGATCCAAAAGAGAACGTGAAAAGGTTCCCGGAATTCTCCACAAGGGCCTTGTGGCGGCTCTGGAGACCGGTAATAATCTGCGCTTGCCAAAGGAAGACTTCATTTTTATTATCGAGGATGTGGCCGAAGAAGTTGCCGAAGAGCCCGGATTTGAAGGATTTGAAGCACCGATTGACAAAAAAGGCGCCAACCTTTTAATCACCATTCATAACAAACTGGTGAATACCCATACCGACGATTTAAAACACTTTTGGAAGATTTTTCATGCGGCCAAAGAAGACTGGACCGTTTCATCCGAAAACTGGGAGGGAACCAACTGGGGGTATTTTACAGGTGACGATGAGGCCATGAAGGTCATGGTTGGCCGGATTGTGGATCAGTTGGAGCGACTGGAAATAAAAAATCTTCTTTGCCCTGAATGAGGCCACTCCTTTCTTGCGACCCGGTCGGGTTTTGAAAAATATTATCCTGAAGCACTCAAAAAATTTAACGTGACCACGGTGTTTGATCTCATGATCAATTATATTAAAGAAGGCCGCATCAAACTTGATAGATCGAGATTTACACAACGTGTTGCCTATCACGACCCGTGTAATTACGGGAGAAAGGCCCAGAAACTCTTCGGACACGGTTATTTTGACGAGGCGCGCTGGATTATGGATCAATGCCTAAAAGACTGGGTCGATCTTTATCCCAATCGAATGGACCAAATCTGTTGTGGCGGGGGCGGTGGAACCATGACCACCGGGTATAATGATGAGCGTGTCTTTTATGCCAGAAAAAAAATCGACCAGATCAGGGCAACGGGTGCAAAGATGATTGTGGTTCCGTGTCACAGTTGCCACGGTCAGTTTAATCATGTGAAAGGTGAGTACGATTTTGAAGATCTTGAGGTAAAGTACCTGTGGGAGCTGGTGGCCGATTGTTTGATTATAGCTTAAAAAATTTTTCAGGCCTTCACTTCTGAACGAATTGTGAGTTTTCATAGGGTGCGAAAAGAAGATCTTAAGCTGAAGCAATCATCGAACTATAGCAAACCCAAGACGCACCGCTTCGGTGCGATCTCTGAAATTGAGCAAACTTTCCGCCAGTGCGTTGACATACTGGACCTGAAAGTAAAGGTCCAGATTTTTAAATATAAAACGATGCAGCGGATAGGTGAGATCAATCTCAATGGAAGCGCCTTCCTTTGCCCAGCGAAAATGGGATCCCAAAACAAAACTGTCTGCCTTGCCGAGTTTTGTCTCCAGATCGAAATAGCCTCTGTAATATTTCAAGTCAGGGTTTGTTTCGTCTTCATTGGCAATGTATGTCCAAATTTTCGGCGCAATCATTATGCCCAATTTGGAATTTTTATCGTAGGCAATGTATATGGGTTTGATATACAAAAAGTTGGTGTTCCGTGAGCTTTCCCCACCGCGACCGTTGGATTCATGCTGAAAACCGCCCTTTGCAAAGAACCCCGTAGCCCAGGGGAGCCTGATGTTGGGAGAAAGGAAGAAAAATTCCGGTTTGTAGCTGGTGTCTTCGAACGGTTTTGAGGCCGATTTCAGATCCCAAAAAGATGTCTGTGTATAAGCAAAATGAAAACCCTTAACCCACGCTTGTTTTTGGGCCAGGGTTCTTTCGGGATTGAAAAGCCGATATTTAAAGCTGAACTGAAATTTGCTTTTTTCCGGATTGGTTCCCATGAGAAAATACATGGGTTCGTAGGCCGCGATATTTTTTAGATACGGTTGATACAGTTCATACAGTGAATCCAGAGCTTCGAATTCTTCGGGAACGGTTTCATTGCTTTTCGATTCTTTCAAAGAAGCAGCGCGTTTGACAGCAAACATGATATGGACATTTTCAAAATCCGGTATTTCCATGGAAACGGCGCCTTCAATGGTTGAGGGAAGGTTCAGTGTGTATCCCACTTTTTCAAAACAACCCGCACAAATCGTAATCATGTCTTTAGATGTCGTCCCTACCGAATATGCTTTTGCATCCAAGGATTGATCATTAGCGGTTAAACGGCACGTAATGCTGGCCGGCACATCCACTTGCAACGGTGTATCTGTTGAATTGTGGAAATAAACATCAAACACCGTCGACTGTCCGGCCTGTGGATTTTTTTTCGGAGGATCGATAACCGTTTCGATACCACCGGCAAATGCAACGGTGCTGAAAAGAATGATCAACAAGATTGTAACAAATTTCATAAAACATCCTCCTATCATTTTGGGTATAGAGATCACTTTGTATTGTGATGTCGCAGGATAATGCTGAGAAGCTGTTTTAAAACCTTTCGTTCGTCGGTTTGAAACTTTTGCAACACTTTTTAGACAAAGACTTAAAAATCACTCCCGGAAGTTTTTGAGATGGCTTATAGAAATTAATAACACCCGGAATTGTAAAATGTAAAGAAAAAGTGGCTGTTTGGCCAGCAAAGAAATGGTTACATTTTCTTGAAATTTTGATAACTTGTGAAAAAGTCTCTGTTGACAATCCATTCCGCCTTCGCTATTTGAATGGTAATGTATTTGTTAATTAAAGATGTGTCACAATCAGTCAGAGGGGGTATGGGGATGAAAGTTAAGGAATTTATGACAACAAGGATCGAAACCATTGGGTTAGACAAATCCGTCTACGATGCTGTTGAAAGGATGGTGGACAGAAGAATTCGCTCTCTGCTGGTCCGATCTCCCGGCGATGAACGAAAAAGCGGTGTTATTACTGCAAGGGATGTGGTTTTTAAAGTTTTGGCCAAAGGTCTTGACCCGAACAAGATCAAGGTTTCAGAGATCGCCTCAAAACCTATCATATCCATCGATCAAAACATGGAATTTGATGAAGTTGCTAAAGTTATGGGGGAATCCAATATTGCAAGGGCCTTTGTTTTTGACAATGATCGAATTATCGGTGTTGTCGCTTTAATGGATGTCATGGCGGCCACCCTTATTGCGAGGGCGCGAGGAGAACATGTTATTTAAAAGTTTATTTTCCAAAGGCAAAAAAGAAAATGCGGTGATTGAGGACATTGCGAAGCATATTAAACTCCTCTGTAGTGCATGCGGTTTCTTTAAGACAGCCCTTGAGACGGACGATCGGAGACTCATGCGAAAGGTCATGCATATCGAACGCGCCGGAGACAGTATCCGCAGGGAGATCATATCGAAGATTTATGACGGGGCCTTTCTACCTTATATCCGACCGGATCTATGCAAATTCGTTGAAATTGTCGACTCTGTTTTTGATCTGCTCGAGGACACCGGCTACAAGTATTTGGATTTAAAAATGCCGGAGGCGTTGAAAGGTTAATGTGTCTACGTG
>JAFDCA010000316.1 GCA_019313025.1 Deltaproteobacteria bacterium | reverse complement strand
CAGGCAGTTCCTCTCATTGTGAACAAGGCCCCCTTAGTGGGTACCGGTATTGAAGGGGTGGTGGCGAAAGATTCAGGTGTTACGGTGGTTGCACGGCATGATGGTACCGTTGTGAATGTGGATGCTTCACGGATTGTTATTAAGCATGACGATAAAGGTGACGACAAGGCCTCTGATGTACCGGTTACGGTTTACAACCTCTCAAAATTCATCCGTTCCAATCAGAATACGTGTTTTAATCAACGTCCTATTGTCAAAATAGGACAAAAAGTGAAGGCTGGACAGATTATTGCAGACGGTCCCGCTACGGATAACGGCGAACTTGCTCTCGGGAAAAACATCACAGTGGCATTTATGCCCTGGGGTGGTTATAATTTTGAGGATTCGATTCTCGTGGGCGAAAGACTTCACCGGGATGGGGTGTATACTTCTGTTCATATTGAGGAATTTGAGGTCGTTGCCCGAGATACCAAACTGGGCAAAGAGGATATTACCCGGGACATACCGAACGTTGGCGAAGAAGCTTTAAAGGAGTTGGATGAAAGTGGCATTATTAGGCTCGGTGCTGAAGTGGTTCCGGGAGATATACTGGTCGGAAAGATTACACCCAAAGGTGAAACACAGCTTTCACCTGAAGAAAAACTTCTACGGGCTATTTTCGGTGAAAAAGCCGGAGATGTGAAAGACACGTCTTTGCGTGTACCACCTGGTGTTCAGGGGATTGTCATTGATGCCAAAGTTTTTTCTAGACGAGGTGTTGAAAAAGATGATCGTTCACGGTGGATCGAAGATAACGAGATTGCTTCCCTTGAAAAAGAAAGAGATGATAAGCTTGATGTCATTCAGAAAGTGGTTCGAACAAAGCTTGAACAATTGTTGGTGGGCCAGGAATGTATTTCATCTCTCAAAAAAGGAAAAAAAGTACTGATTCAAAAAGGTGATAAAATAGATTCCAACATGCTGGCCGATATATCCGTAGCTCAGATGGAAGGCATTGTATTAAAAGACCCACAGCTTACGGAGAAGGTCCATGATGTTCTTGAACGATATAGGGAGCAATGTGAACTTTGCAGGGACACGTTTGAACAGCAAGTGGGCCGGTTTGAAAAAGGTGATGATCTTCCTCCAGGCGTCATCAAACTTGTAAAAGTCTATGTCGCCATGAAGCGTAAGCTGTCCGTCGGTGATAAAATGGCCGGTCGTCACGGCAATAAAGGTGTCGTGTCAAGAATTCTTCCCCAGGAAGACCTACCCTATTTTGAAGACGGCACACCGGTTGATATGATATTGAACCCGCTGGGAGTGCCTTCACGAATGAATGTTGGGCAGGTTTTGGAAATACATTTGGGTTGGGCTGCCAAAGGCTTAGGCGATCAACTCAATAAGTTGCTGGAAGAACAAAAGATTGGCGCCCTTCGCGATAAAATTAAGAAAATCTTTGACGATCCGTCTTTACATGAGATGATCGACGGCTTTGACGAAAAAGAGGTGTGCGAATTTGTGGAAGATCATAAAGATGGTGTCTATATGGCCACACCGGTTTTTGACGGCGCCAAAGAGGCGGAAATAAAAGCTCTTCTAACCGAAGCAGGCCTCAACCCAACCGGCCAGACAACCCTATACGACGGCCGAACCGGCGAACCTTTTAAAGAAAAGATTACCGTTGGAACAATGTATGTATTGAAGTTACACCATCTTGTGGATGACAAGATTCATGCAAGATCCATTGGCCCTTATTCTCTGGTGACGCAGCAACCGCTGGGTGGAAAAGCACAGTTCGGCGGTCAGCGTCTTGGCGAGATGGAAGTTTGGGCAATGGAAGCGTATGGTGCGGCCCATGCACTGCAGGAATTTTTAACGGTGAAATCAGATGATATGGCCGGCAGGACCCGCATGTACGAAAAGATCGTAAAAGGGCAGAATACACTGGATCCAGGCCTACCCGAGTCTTTTAAAGTGCTGACAAAGGAATTAATGAGTCTGGGTTTGGACATAACTCTTTTAGAAGGAAAACAATAAAACAGGGAAAAACCAATGGAAACGTTATACGATTTCTTTGCCAAGCCTACCGATCCTGAACTTTACTCTGGAATCAGGATCGCACTGGCATCCCCGGAGCAAATTTTAAAATGGTCCCATGGTGAGATTAAAAAACCAGAAACCATCAACTACCGTACCTTTAAACCTGAGCGAGACGGCCTTTTTTGTGCTAAAATATTTGGTCCCACAAAAGATTATGAGTGCAACTGCGGCAAATATAAACGTATGAAGCATAGAGGGGTCATATGTGAGAAATGTGGTGTGGAGGTTATCCAGTCCAAGGTTCGGAGGGAAAGGATGGCGCATATCGAGCTGGCTACGCCATGTTCTCATATTTGGTTTTTAAGAAGCCTTCCAAGCAAGATCGGTAATTTGCTGGATATGACGCTAAAAAATCTTGAAAAAGTCATCTATTTTGACAGCTATATTGTCGTTGACCCAATGGACACAGACCTGAGTCCCTATCAGCTTTTGTCCGAGGAAAAATATAGAGAAGCCCGCGAGATATACGGAACAAAGTTCGAGGCTGGTATTGGTGCGGAAGCAATCAAGAAGCTTTTAGAGAAGATAGATCTGGATGCATTATATAAGGAACTAAGAGCTGAAATCAACGCTACCGGTTCTGTGGCGAAAAGACAGAAGCTTTCCAAGCGACTTAGGATTATTGATTCATTCAGACGTTCAGGCGTTGATCCGACTTGGATGATCATGGACGTCATACCCGTTCTTCCTCCGGATTTGCGGCCGCTTGTACCTTTAGAGGGGGGGAGGTTTGCAACATCTGATCTCAATGACCTGTATCGAAGGGTGATAAACAGAAACAATCGGTTAAAACGCCTTATCGAACTGAAGGCTCCTGACATTATTGTTCGAAACGAAAAGAGGATGCTTCAAGAGTCGATGGATGTTCTCTTTGATAACGGTCGGCACGGAAGAGCAATTATGGGGACAAATAAGCGTCCGTTAAAATCTCTAAGTGACACATTAAAAGGAAAGCAGGGACGTTTCAGGCAGAATCTGCTGGGGAAAAGGGTCGATTATTCCGGACGTACCGTTATTACCATTGGACCCAATCTGAGATTGCATCAGTGCGGTCTCCCAAAGAAGATGGCGTTGGAAATGTTCAAGCCATTTGTTTATTATCGTTTAGAGCAGAAAGGGCTCGTCTCTACGGTAAAGAGCGCTAAAAAGATGGTTGAGCGTGAAGTCCCGGAAGTTTGGGATACACTGGATGAGGTCGTTAGAGAATATCCGGTCCTTTTAAACCGGGCACCTACCTTACACAGATTGGGTATTCAATCTTTTGAGCCGATTCTTATTGAAGGAAAGGCCATACAGCTTCATCCTTTGGTTTGTACGGCATTTAATGCGGACTTCGATGGTGATCAGATGGCTGTTCATATACCCCTTTCCGTGGAAGCTCAGATAGAAGCAAGGGTATTGATGCTGTCCAGCAACAATATTCTCTCTCCGGCAAACGGCCATCCTATTATTGTTCCGAGCCAGGATATTGTTCTTGGAATCTATTACATGACCAGAGGTGTGACCGGATCAAAAGGCGAAGGCAAAATATTTGCTAATCCTGAAGAGGTTCGATGTGCTTATGATGCCAAGGCAGTAGATCTTCATGCTAAAATCACGGTTCGAATCGATGGGGAGAGGTATGATACGACCGTTGGGCGGATTCTTTTATGGGAAATCATACCCAAGGACAATATTGTGATGGTGCGTCATATCAAGGTCTTTGAAAAAGAAGAGGCCACAGCTGTTCTTAAAAATATAAAGTCCGGAGCGGATTTTGTAGAAATGGTGGCTCAATATTCCAAAGGAATTGATCGAGAAAATGAAGGTCTTATCGGTCTGTTTAGAAAGGACGAATTCAAACGGATTTTCAGTGTTTCGGATGAAGACACACACAGTGTCTTTGCTCTTGAAGAAGGTGGGGTAAGTAGCGTTATTTTTGCGGATGAAGCCTATCATATTTTTCAAGTGGTTAACAAACGACCCGAGATACCGTTTGCTATGATCAACAATGTCAAGGATAAAAGGACCCTTAGTGAGCTCGTGGATTATGCATACAGAAATTTGGGACCCAAAGCCACAGTCATTCTTTCAGACCGATTAAAAAACATCGGATATCAATATTCAACCGAAGGTGGGCTTTCAATTTCTATTGACGCCATGATCATACCTGCAGCAAAATGGGATATTTTGAAAAGCGCTGAAAAACAAGCCGAAAAAATTGGTCGACAATATACCGAAGGTCTTATCACTCAGGGTGAAAAATATAATAAGGTTGTCGATATATGGGCCAAGGCAACCGACGACGTTGCTGATGAGATGATGAAAT
>JAFDCA010000315.1 GCA_019313025.1 Deltaproteobacteria bacterium | reverse complement strand
GGTACGGTGTTATTCGGGTCCTTGTGCTCTTTTGAATCTGTGTTTGGTAAATTTGTAACAGGCCGCGCGGCGGATTCCAATCGTTTCCCGTGCTGCGGACATATGCGTTCGCACTGGTCATTGCGGGATTTATAGGCTGCCATCAGTTTTTGCGGATCTTCGAGTTCCTCAATTGTTGATGTCAAAGAATATTCAAACAAGGGAGACGGTCTTATGGCATCCTTCGAATTGTCGATATGCGCAGAAGAGCCTAAAGATATGAGAAAAAAGGCGGATATGGCGATTAAAAAAAATAAACCGGCAGTTATGAGTTTTCTCATGGTTTCCACCTAAAATTTTAGTTAATCATTTAGATATCGTGCAAGATCCCTATCCTGCTTCTTTATTTTTTTTAAAGAAATCCACTATCGGCTGCAGCGGCAAAAGAGCCGAGCAGTCGAATAACGGCTCAACACGTGATTATAAAAAATAGAAAGCTGCGGCCATGAGAAAGAACTATGGTGTAGCAGATCGAACCCTAAAGTCGTGCATTATTGTCATTTTAATACCGAATTGAATTATAGAATCAACCTTTCTTAATTGACTTCAAAAAAAATACTTTGAAGCAATTCTCCCCCATCTGAAGTTATGTCCACTTTCCATTGGCCGATATAACGCTTTTCCAAAAGAGTTTTATAACTCCAGGTTCTCCATTGAGGAGATTTGATTTTTAATTCGACATCATTAACTTTCTGTCCTTCAAAGTAATAGGTGTGCCGAATCGAAGCAGGCGGTCGATCGCATTCTATCATCGTCCAGATGTAGACTTTTTCCGTTGACCATGGGAAGGAATCACTGAGACCCGCCGGGTTTTTGTTGATTACGTCACTCGTGGCGACGGCTCTTACAACCCGCATGTTATTTGCCGCTTGTGGTCGTGTATCCGATAGCTGGTATCCTGGGGTAGATTCTGACTGCAGGTCTGCAGATCCTGGTGTGTCCTGATGCAATGCGCTTTTCGAGTTTGCCAGAGCTGTGCGGTTACTGTTATTTTTTGCCGATAAATCGGGCTTTAGTTTCCCTTCAAAAGTTTGTTCCGAGGGTAAAAGCGCCAGGCTTTCTGTTTCTGCCGCATCTTGAAGTGCCGGGCGGGATTCATCCTCTGATTTTATCGGATTAAAATGATTGCTTTTCGAAATATCCGTCATGTGAGAAGCGATCGCAGCTTCCTGTTTCTTTTGGAATTTATTTTCTCTATTTTTTGTGAAATCTTTTAATTTAGCGGATTGAACAGAATTATCATTGGCTACTACCCGCGTTTCACCCTGTTTTATATTTGAAGAGGAAGCCGATTGCATTTTCGGATCTTGCGCATCCGGTAATTGTGCAGCAATCTGAGTTTGATTTTGAAAAAAGACATATGTAAATCCAAGAGCCAGGAGAATGAGAATTGCCATGCTCGGGATGAGCAGATTTTTCTTACCAAAAGAGAAGCCTACCAATTTTTGTCTTTTTTTAACTTGCGGCAGATGGTCCTGAATTTCGTTTTCATCAGCACTATTGATTTGTAATGAGTCATACCGTTTGAGGATCTCATCTTCTTCTATCCCTATGAAGGATGCATAAGAAGCGATGTATCCTTTAATATAAGGGCCCCCAGGGATTTTATCAAATTCATCTTTTTCGAGGCAATCAAGGTACCATTTCGATATTTTTGTAGATCGAGCAACTTCACTCAATCCGATGTTTCTGGCTTCCCTTCCGCTCTTAAGATAATTACCTATAGTTTGCATTATTCAAGCTCCAGAGAATTGTTCTTTAACAAGCCCGAACAAGCCAGACTTGAGAATTCTCTAATTTACGACGTATTTTTCTTATCCAGAATTCGCACACCTACCAAATAATGTCCCTTGTACCGACCTTTATCCATTTTTGTAATATGCACGATTTCTGTTTCGAAGTCACCGTTGTGATCGGATTGAAGATCAGAAGAAAAGTTAATCTTTAAAGTTTGTCCAACTTCCAGGTAATTCAGCATAAAGGAATCCTCCTTTACAAGGATGCTGGCACCATTTTCTGATGAATCCTTCAATTTGAATTGATATAGCGGCACGCCAACCAATTTTATGGATGCACCATGGAATCCTTTGGGAGCACCTCTGGATTCTGATCTTTTCTCCATAGAACTATCCTTTGTGACAGCCCGGGCCATAATTTTCCTTTCCATTTAGGTTTTTGATTCAATGAAATGAACTAAATTCATGATAAAAAGTCAAGAATTTTAAATCAAATTATTAACATTGATGTCATTTTTCTACAATGGGCAATATATTAAACTAATTATATCACATTTTTAAGATTAAAGAGTGATTTAATCCACAGAGTTCCCGGTTTCTATAGATTCCTCTAATCAGTTTAAGATCGAGGCGAAATCTACGGGTAATAATACTTCATCTGATGCCTTACGACTTAAGCAAAATTTAGGCCAATCATACTACGTGCTGTATGGGGTGTTAGATTC
>JAFDCA010000314.1 GCA_019313025.1 Deltaproteobacteria bacterium | reverse complement strand
GAGTGGCTTCGTCATTTCAATGGCTTAGCAGTGAAGGAGACCGCGGCTCCAGCATGCTTTTTGCGGGAGAACGCGGAGGGGGCAGGAATGCCACCGCCGCTAAGTTTTTTAAATGACCAGACACGTAGACACCAGAGTGAAACGGAAGAGCACGCCACGTGAACACGAACACACGTACTTGCAATAAGAACACCCCGAACCCTCAATTATTTTAAATATATAATATTTCTTACTCATTTTATTTACGCTCAGTTGAGGCCATACATGCTAAATCCAAACACCTATGACGTCGTGATCATCGGCGGCGGTATCATGGGCAGTGCCACCGCATATTACTTGAAGCATGCCGACGAAACGCTCAAGGTGGCCGTGGTGGAGATGGATCCCACGTATTCTAAAGCTTCGACAACCTTATCCTTGGCCAATGCACGCATCCAGTTCAGTCTTGAGGAGAACATCCGAATTTCCCAGTTTACCTTTGACGTACTGGCGAAATTCGAAGAAGAATTGGCTGTTGATAACCATCGGCCAAACATCAGCTTTCGTCGCGAAGGCAACCTCTTTTTAGTCGACGATAAGGGAAAACGTGCGGCTAAGGAATCAATCTCTTTGCAAAAAAACCTTGGCTGCCAAGCGGAATGGTGGACACCGAAAAAAATCAAAAAAAGATACCCTCTTTATGCACCGGACCATCTGGCGGGTGGAACTTTCGGCCCTTTGGACGGCCATTTTGACGCATATTCCTTTCTCATGGGCTATAAGGCAAAGGCTCGATCATGGGGAGCACACTATATCCACAACCAGGTGACCGAGATACTCACCGCCGGTGCCAGGGTCGCCGGGGTCAAGTTGGCTTCAGGAGAATCTTTGTCAGCCGGTTATGTTTTAAATTGTGCCGGTGCATGGGCGGCGAAGATCGCACGTACAGCACATGTGAAGCTACCCGTAGCACCCATCAACCGACAGGTATTTGTCCTCGATACGGCGGTCAAGCCAACAGGACCGTTACCCCTGACGATTCTGCCCTCCGGTCTATACTTCCGGACAGAAACCGGGGGACGAATTTTATTGGGGAAATCCCTTCCGGAAGATCCTGTTGGTTTTGACTTTTCATGGGATGAAAAACGGTTTATGGAGATTCTCTGGCCTGAACTGGCCGAATTCGTCCCCGCCTTCGATACCCTCAAACTGCTTCGAGGCTGGGCCGGCCTGTATGCCGTCAACACTCTGGACGGTAACGCAATTCTCGGTGAGTGGCCAGAACTCAAAGGTCTCTACCTGGCCAACGGCTTCTCCGGTCATGGGCTCCAGCAAGCCCCTGCCGTGGGACGATATCTGTCAGAATTGATTTTGAATTTGCCGCCGAAACTCGACCTTTCATGTTTTGGCGCCCAGCGGATACTTGAAAACAAACCCTTGAGTGAAAAAGGATTGGTATAACTTTTAATGATGGAATTCCGATTCCATATTGTCTTCTTGAATTTTTGAAAATCAGAATTATATTGTGTTGATTCGAAAAAAACTTATCTCACATTACGTTTTTTGTTTTATATTTGATTTATTATATATTTTAATAGTATACGTTTATTTTATTTATTTTTTGGTTTAAGCTTATCTTGTGAATGTATGACGGTGGTAGCATGCTTAATATATTACTAACAACACTTGAGATTAAAATGTAAAATGAGGTTATCCCATGGGAAATCAAATTAGAACAACCGTTTTGCTTACATTGATGACGGTATTTTTCATGTTTATCGGACACCTGCTGGGAGGACGACAGGGATTGATTATTGCGTTTTTCTTTGCAGCAGGCATGAACCTTTTCAGCTACTGGTATTCTGACAAAATCGTTCTTCGAATGTACAATGCCCGAGAGGCAACGCCAGGCCAGGCACCGGAACTTTATGGTCTTGTCCAGGAGCTTGCCGGTAGGGCCGGTCTTCCCACTCCCAGAGCGTATATCATTCCCCAAGAATCTCCCAATGCATTTGCAACCGGCAGAAACCCGGAAAATGCCGTTGTTGCGGTCACAGAAGGTTTGCTCAACATCATGAACCGTGAAGAGCTTGCCGGTGTTCTGGCACATGAGCTGGCCCATGTCAAAAACCGGGATATCCTCATCGGTTCCATTACTGCAACCATGGCCGGCGCCATCATGATGCTGGCGAGCATTGCCCGGTGGTCGGCCATTTTTGGAGGTGGAGGCGACGATAATAAAGGCATGGGTGGTTTTGGACTGATCATCATGTCCATCCTTGCCCCCATTGCAGCTGTTCTCATACAAACAGCCATATCCCGATCACGGGAATACATGGCGGATAGTTCGGGTGCACGTTTTGCACAGAATAACGAAGGGTTGGCGAGTGCACTTGAAAAGCTGGGAGCCTACTCCCGCAAACGTCCCATGGATGCCAATCCATCTACAGCCCACATGTTCATCGTCAATCCTCTTTCCGGTCAAAAAATGATGAGTCTGTTCTCAACCCATCCGCCCCTAAATGATCGGATTGCCCGGCTAAGAGGCTTTCAAGCGCCTAAAGACG
>JAFDCA010000313.1 GCA_019313025.1 Deltaproteobacteria bacterium | reverse complement strand
CATGTTAAACGATGCACGAAATATGAAAACGATATCTTTTAAATGATCATTCTCTGATAGTTACAGTTCGAATTTGATATCTTTTAATTTAATGAATTTCTGATCATGGCCAGTTATTCCAAATTTGATTTCGCTCCAAAGTCTATATTTAAAAATGATATTAAACTAAATTAACAGACAATCAAATTCTCGAGGGAAGAATTCTTTGAATTGTAGGGGAATGATTAGCACCAGATTTTAGGATAATAGAAGAGTATATTTTATCTATAACCATTTAAAGGAGATTTTTGTTATGAAAAAGATTTTATTACAAATTATAGTTGGCTGTTTTTTTATCTTTATTCTTTCTGTTCAAGCCTATGCTCATTGTGAAATACCTTGTGGAATATATGACGATGAGATGCGAATTAAAATAATTAATGAGCATATTGTAACCGTGGAAAAGTCCATGAAACAGATCATAGAACTTGAAAAGGAAAAACATCATAATTCCAATCAATTGGTGCGTTGGATTATGAACAAGGAACATCATGCCGATGAAATTCAGGAAATTGTTTCTCAATATTTTATGACTCAGCGAATCAAGTTGGACATGGAAAACTATGAAAAGCAACTTAGTTTACTCCATCAGATGCTTATTTACAGCATGAAGTGTAAACAGACGACCGATTTAACAAATATAACTAAATTAAAAAGTATAGTTGATGATTTTGAAGCGCTCTATTTCAAAAAGAAATAAGGTGTTTTATTTTTAGGTGTCCATATTTACTTAGACATTTTAGAGAACTAAAATAATTTAGGTTATATTTTTAGTATATTCATGTTGTGATTTGAATTTTTAGTGAAGGCAAATCCATTTCAAAGGGTTTGCCCTCTTCGTTCTGATGATATATGAAAAATAGTTCGGGTTGATTCAGGATGTTGGAGGGCCAGATTTCTGTAATTGCAAAATTCGAATAACTTCCTATATATGAATAAATAGTTACAAATTAACTTGATCTTTGAGACACCTTCTACCTTATTTCAACATCCGGCATTATTCCAAAGTATGTAAACCGGTTATGTCAGAAAAGAAGACTTGATAATTAAATTAGAATATCTTAACAAAGAAGTATAAATTCGAACGAATGGATTCGTCCCAATTTAGAAATTACTCAATATAATTGGAAAAGGAGGTTATTCATGGCAATATGTCACGAAATGAATGTGGGAGATGTATTTTTTTGTGAATCGTGTGGTTTAGAATTAAGAGTTCAAAAAACATGTAGTTGTGGAATCGGAGAAGACGCATGTTCAGTACCTCTTCAATGCTGTGGAAAGGATATGAAAAAAAAGTAATAGAACCTATTCTTAAAACAAGGAGTTCAAGAATGACTGAAAAGAAACATGTTACTGTTCCAAAAGACACACGGGCATATTTTTGTGCAAACTGTGGAGCTGTCGCACTGAACGCCAATAACATTTGCAAGGTTGAGGGTATGGGCAGAAAGTCGGACTGGTGTGGCATGAAAGGATCAAAACCTCCGAAACACTGCCATAACAGAGTGAATAATGAAAGGTGGCAGTGCCGCAATTGCGGGTTGACATCTGTAAATTCGGAGCTGCTTTGTGAACCTGAAAAGCTGGATCTTTCTCAGTGATCTTTCAACCATCTCAAGAATAACACTTAAGGCCGATAACTGGCAATGAAACATAAATATTAATTGCTAAAAATATTTGGAATATTATCTTTTCAATAAGGGCAAATCCTTTTTTGGGGGTTTGCCTTTTTTGCAATTTTGGAAGAAATAGGATATCTGTAATGGAAATTTAAATGCTTGAACTTGTCATAATTGCCAGATATCTGTAATCATGCACACCTATCCTTTCCATTCTTTTTGTTTCACCTAAAGTTTATACTGAAGTCATTCCTTTTCGGCTCCGGTTACGTATCCCGTAGTTTTTATTAAAACAACTTAGAACAGAAAACGATATCTTAAAAATGATCTTGTCTTGATATTTACAGAAGTAGTTTGCTATATTGGTTTCAATGGATTTCTTGCCGTGGCATTCTGCATCATATTCTTTTGATCTATAAACCGTGTGTTAGGAAAGCAGGTTAAAATGAAAAAGAAAATGCGTGTTATGAGTCAAAAACCATTTAACGCAGAAACGCCAAACCAATATCTTCGTTCATGGATCACAGCCAATAAAGTGTTTTTTGCTCGTAATCAGGGCCAAATACCTAAAAAACCAATTCCGTTATCCGACTGGTCGCTAGCTATCGAAGGAGAAGTAAATAAATCTTTAGTTTTAAGTTTCGATCAGATCTACCGTATGCCCAAAGCAATTGTTTCCAATACGATTGAATGTTCCGGAAATAGCCGATCTTTATTAGAGAAAAAGGCCACTGGAAATCCCTGGACTATAGGGGGGGTTGGTAATGCCGTCTGGGGAGGGGTTTGGCTCAGGGAGTTGCTCGATAGAGCCGAGCTAAAGGCTAATTCACACCATATAGCTTTTGAAGGCCTGGATAAACCGTTGGGCTCAGCTCAAATTAAGTTTATTCGCAGCATTCCCATAGAAAAAGCGCTAAATTCAACATTACTCGCCTATGAGATGAACGGTGAACCCCTGCCTCTTAATCATGGGCATCCCCTACGAGCATTGGCCCTTGGATGGACAGGGGCTAATTGTGTTAAGTGGTTAAATAAAATTACCGTTTTAGACCGGCCATTTGAAGGTTTCTTTATGGATAAAGTTTACCGGAATTTTCAAAAGGGGCAGGACCCCAAGACCGGCGAAATCGTAACAGGAATAAATTTAAAATCCATCATTACCCAGCCTGAGAGGTCGGAAATACTTAGCGCAGGATTGGTCACAATTTTGGGAGCGGCTTATGCCGGCGAGGCGAAGGTTGAGCGAGTTGTAATATCGGTGGATAATGGAAAGACATGGCATGCTGCAACATTTATTGGGCCTGACGAACCTTATGCCTGGCGGCAATGGCAATTCATATGGCCCGTAAAAGAAAAAGGCGAATACACCCTTATGTCGCGCGCAACCGATACCCAAGGCAATCAGCAGCCGATGAATGCAGATTGGAATGTGCTCGGCTATGGAAATAATGGGGTGCGTGAACATGCCGTTACGGTCCAAATTACCTCCTGAATCTTTACGATGATTTTTTTCGGGATGTCTTTCTCACTCAATCGCTTGAAACTTCTTCATGAATTTCCTGTCAATATAATCCTTGATGATAAAGGCGAGTCTTCCGCCGAATGTAACCCACTTTTTCCGCAGAACTCCTTTTCCACCGCCCATATTAAATATCAACAAATAGTCGCCACCTGGTCTAAATACCTGAAGCGGTTCTCCCTCCAACGCGGCCATCAGATTGTTGTATAAAACAGGATTTTGACGAACGGCATAGACTCCCACCTTATCCAGGGGTTGATCCTGAAAATAAATACAATCGCCCCCGCCGAACATTTCTGGATAGGCACTACTCTGTAAGTAGGCATTGACCAGCATCCCTCCATCCGGTCCGGTGGGGATGCCTGATCTTCTAAATATGGCATTTGGCTTAACGCCGATGGCCAGAAAGATCAAATCCAGATCGTACCGCTCTCCGGACTCTAAGTTGATGCCATCAGGATCAATTGTTTGAACGAATCCGTTTGTATAGATTTCTACACCATGACTTTTAAGGAATTTTTCAATCCGGATTCTAACTCCCTCCGGATAATTGGCCATCAGACGGTTGCCTGCAAAAATTTTTACACGGGGTCGGTTTACGCCATACTCGGATGTCAATTGCCAGATATTCCCAGCAATCTCCACCGAAGAAGGTCCACCACCTATGATACCTATAGTGATGGGTTTTTGTGAAGCCAGTTCTTTGATTCTGGCTTGAGCTTGCATGAGTTTCTCAATGGGTTTGACCGGGTAAATATTTTCGGTAACTTCCGAAAGGTTCAACCAAGGCACATAGCTGCCAACGTTGAAGGAAACCACATCGTAACGAACGGTTTCTCCGGATTCCAATTCAATTTTTCTCTCTTCGGGTCTGACGAGAACAGCTTTCCCCAGCACAAATACACCACCCTGTTTTTCCACCACATGTTTGGTGGCAAACCGGATATCGGATGGAGAATAGGTCCCTCCTAGCATACCGGGTCCCATTCCGGAATAATAATGGTGTTCGGATGGGCCGATGACCGTTACCCGATGGCCTTTTCCTACAAAAGCATTGATATTGGCAAGGGTCACCATATGGGCATGGCCACCGCCGACAATTACCAGATGTTTTGTCATGGTTTAATCCTTTTTAGTGTAAAGTTGAGAGTTTTGCTCTCACAGCTTTACTTTAAAAATTGTCCATTAATTTGGCCAGTTGCTCTAAATGCATCCGCTCTTCCTCTGCAATTTTTTTCAGAGCTCCTCGACTGCGTTCATCTGTGCTGCGATTCGCAACCCGTGTATAAAGATCCAGAGCTTGAGCTTCAATGGACATGGCAAGAGCGACAATGTCCGACAACGTTTTCCAATCCGGTTTGAATAACCTGATAAACTCATCAGTTGTAAGTCCACCTTCAACAGCCTTTTCCACCTGTCCCGATTCAAAGGTGTTCCTGTCAATTTCTTTTCCGGTGATCTGAGTGTACTCCTCTAATATGCGGTT
>JAFDCA010000312.1 GCA_019313025.1 Deltaproteobacteria bacterium | reverse complement strand
GGCCTTTTAATGGGTGCCAAGATGCGAAATCTACTGAATTGACATGTATCTATTGGGAACAGAAAATATCAAGCCAAGTCTGTTTTTAAGATATCCGTTCCAGATCGCAGGTCCGACCTTTGTTGAAATACCTAATCGGTATCAGCCAAAAGCGAAACCCTGCAATAGTTTCTTTAGAATGCAAATTTTAATATGTCGAAATGCACATTATTATGGGCGTGAATGCACATAAAAAAGTGCATCTATTGTTCAGGCATGGAGAGAGACCTATGAAAAACGCTCCCTTTTGCCCAATTCCGGCGTTAGACTCAAATTTTAATCCTCGAAAAATACTAAATGTATCTCTGTGGCTAAAATTCTCGCTTGCCTTGGACTTGAATCCCGGTTAAATATTAAATGCGAGTATAACGGGGCAGGCAAAATTGAACATTTTTCAAAGTTCTCACAGATATGAAACAAATAGATTCATATCAAATGGTTATAATTGCAGCGGAATAGGAGCAATTTTTGCAGTAGCCGGTAGAAATTATAAAACTTTGTTTGTTTAGCCTACTTAGTAAGAAAAAAACCATATAAAATCAATAGAAAAAACGGATCAGGGGGCCGGGAAGTCGGAGGCAGGATGAAGAACGAAAGGGCGATTTTATCCCATTTTATTACCAGCCTTGTTTCTTATCGCCGATATAATCTATCCAGCATGGCATGAAAGTATCTGAAAATTGGTACTTTCCCTCGGTGGTTTTATAGAGTATTCCTTTTTTGACAAGAGAATCCAGGGATGCTTTTATGGAAGATGAAGGACCGATACCGTATGTCAGTTGAAAATCCTTTGAAAAAGGCTTGGGATCATGGTCGGCACTCATGGCCATCAAAAGTTTTTTTTGCTGTTGTGATACGGACCGCCACAACAATTCATAATGTGGCGAGTCTTGCTGCGCAATGATCATCGGAAGCCGATCAATCAACTCCGGCGCGACTACTCTGTTTTCGCGGGTAATTTCCCACATGTTATGACAAAGTCTCTGAATATTGTGCGGTATGTCATCGCCCAGTTCGAACAGCTTTTGCACATCATTTCGATCTGCCGTGTAGTTTCCTTTGTATAGCCAGTTCATGATAAAGTCGGTATACGGTTTTCTTTCGATGGGACCGAGTCCCATAATCCGTCCCAATTTGTAGAATGCCCGCTTTCGATCCTTTGCCATGGAAAGCATCACCGATTCTTCCGAACCTGAAAAAATATAACCGATGTGCTCATGCTGTTGGATTTCCGAACGCAGTGCCTTTTCAAGCTCATGGCCGTTAAACTTTGTGAGATCGGAAAATTCATCAATAATAACGGTCAATTTCCGGTTTTGCTTCGCTGCAAGCCGATCTGCATGCTTCATACCTTCGATCAGCGCGGAAAAAGACGCCTTCTCCTGAACGGCAACCTCAACCCCAGCACTTATCGACCCATTGGATCCAACCGATATCTTTGGCCGAAGAAGTCGAAGACTTGAAAAAATTTTCATCAACTTATCAGTATTTGTCTCAAGGGCTTTAGTCGTGCGATATGTATATGCTTCAGCCAAATTTCCAAGGCCGGGATACGCATTGAGATCTATGTATGCAGAAGCTATTCCGATGTCGTCGAGCCTGTCCATCAAATTAAAGAGAAGACAGGTTTTTCCGTATCGTCTTGGAGAAATCAGAAAAATCCTGCTCAAATTGCTCATTTCACGAAAAAGCTCATCCAGTTCCTGCTCTCGGTCCGCGAAAAATGGTCCGCGAACAATTCCGCCGAATTTAAACGGGTTTTCCATGTTGATCCACCATTTACGGTATTAACGATTCGTTAATTACGATTCGGTATTAACGTACAGCATAATATATTAATATGTCAATATAATATTTTAATAAGCTGAGAAAAACGACGCCTTCAATCATCAATCCAAAAAGGGATCGGGGGGCAGTTGGCCCCTGAAAAACATGCTTTCCAATTTATCCCGATTTTTTAGCGTCACCGTTATCAGCATAACATCATCCCTTGCCTTGATCTGACGGATAAACCGGTCTCCTTTCATTGTGATCGACCCGAGAACCCGGTGTTTCGAATCGAGAAGGCTTACAAGTGTTTTTTTAAACAGCTCGGAAAAGCATTCCATCTTGCCGATTTCATCGATCACGATCAGCATGTCCGGTCGGTCCGGCATCATCGAAGGCACTGCTATCATATCAATATCCTCAAGGTTGACGCCGTATCGTCCAACCCGAAAACGGCTTTGGATATCCTGATGCGCCAGCACCCCTGTGCGATGATCCAGCGTATTGATGGAGAATCCCACCCGCTTTTCCGATTCCCGGATTTCCCGGGTAAAAAATCCGGTTGCCGGTGTAACGATTTTCTTTACAATCTTTTCAATCAGGGTCGATTTGCCGCATTGCGGAGGGCCGGTAAAAAGAATATTTTTCTTGTCCATACTTCTTTTTTGAGCCGCTTTTCTGTGTTTAAAAACCAATTTATTCATCGCAGAGTCTCAGAGGACACAGAGTATTTTTTGCTTTTCACATCGTCTCAAAATATTTGATAACTTATGTAGTTTTCGCAGCGTAAGCTGCTGAGTGATTTTCCATTGCCGGCGTCTCTGTCCCGCAGCAAGCAGGGTCAAAGGCAATGGAAAAATTATTATTCTCTGCGAACTCTACGTCTCGAATGAGCGAAGCGAATGGGCGGTGAAAAACAAACACTCATTTAGAAGGGTTTTAAACAAATTCTAAACAATTTTTAACCTAAGTTGAGCGATTTTCAAGTTTGCCTCGGATAAGCAAGTTGAGTTTAGCGAAATCCCGCTCCGCGGGAGAAGATGTTGTTTCGCTATAGGTCGCCTATGCGGAACGGCATCTGACGCAGTAGATGTGGTGAAATTGGAAATCCCGCAGGGTTTCAAATTGTTGAAATATAAAATGTCAGAATACCTTAAAAATAGGATTATTTAACCATTTTAAAAAATTGAAAAGCTCAGCTTAGGTTTAAGACTTTTGCCCCTCGTATCTTTCTGTCTTTCAGTTCCAGCAGGGCCTCGTTTGCCGATTCCAGGGGATATTCCTGGATTTCCGGTATGATGGGGATTTGGGCGGCCAGGTCGATGAATTCGCTGACATCGTTCCTGGCCACATTGGCCACACTCTTTATCTCCTTTTCCAGCCAGAGGTGTTCGGGATAATCCAATTTCATCAGATAATCCTTGTCTCTGTCTTCCTTGCGAATAGCATTGATCACCAGCCTTCCGCCGACGTTCAAATTGCTCAATGCTGCAACAACCGGTTTCCATGCCGGTGTTGTGTCGATGATCCCGTCCAGCTTTTCCGGCGAAATGTCCTCGGTATCTCCTGCCCAGATTGCCCCCAGCTCCAGGGCGAAATCCCTTTCCTTCTCACTTCTGGCAAAAACAAAAACTTTCGTGTCCGGATATTTATGCCTGACCATTTTTAGGACCAGATGGGCCGATGCCCCGAAACCGGTCAGTCCAAGGTTTTGTCCGTCCTTGATGTTGGCCAGTCTCAAAGATCGGTAACCGATGGCGCCGGCGCATAACAGCGGCGCTGCCTGGGAATCGTTAAAAACATCCGGAATTTTAAACGCAAAGTCCTCGAGCACCGTCAGATACTCTGCATATCCGCCATGGGCATCCCGGCCGGTAGCCCTGAATGCTTTGCAAAGGTTCTCCCGGCCTTGTCTGCAAAAAGTGCAACTGCCGCATGCTGAATAAATCCAGGCGATCCCGACCCTGTCTCCTGCTTTATATCGGCTGACATGGGGTCCGGTCTCTTGGACCCTTCCCACAACCTGGTGCCCCAAAACCATGGGAAACCGAGACGGGGGGGTCCTTCCCTCAATTTCATCCAGCTCGGTGTGGCAAACACCGCAGACGGATATTTTTACCAAGATGTCTTTTTCTCTGGGAGTAGGAACCGGCAGGTCTTTTAGTTGAAGAGGACTTCTGTTTTTCTTAAGATCGCAGATGTCATTTAATACCATGGCTTTCATTTCGACGACACCCCAATGGTTTTAGAAAACAGGAAATAGGAATTAGAAAATAGATAACCGCAAATGGACATAAATGTAATTAGAAGATGGGAAGGTTAGAAAATCAGAAGGTCGGAGACTCTAAAACATGCCAACCTTCTTACCTTCCTACCTTCTCACCTTCTTGCTCTTCCCTTTCTTACTTTCTTATTTTTCAAAATATTCATGTATATTCTTGGTTTACCTTACACTCTTTTCTCTTTGCTCTTTCCTATTCACCAATCACATCATGTCGATATTTTTGAAAAGTCTGCGATGGTGTCAAACAGATCCGCGATGAGTGCCAGCATGCTCAGCCTGTTGTTCCGTATTTTTTTCTCTTTGCTCATGACCATAACACTGTCGAAAAAAGTATCCACCGGATCTCTCAACCGGGCAATTTCATGAAGCGCCTGATCAAAATGTCCTTTGGCAATATGACTCGACACCTTTCCTTTGAGATCTTGATAGGCCGAATACAATTTGGATTCGGATGCGTGTTCAAACAATTTTTCATTGACCGTCTTGCGGGCGGGAAGATCAGCCTTTTTAATTATATTGACCACGCGTTTAAAAGCGATGGCCAGAGGTTCGAAATCCGCCGCTGCTTTCAGGTTTTGAAGCGCACGCACGCGATTCCATACATTGGGCACATGATCCGTATCCGCTTGGGCAACCGCCGCAATGACATCTTTGGAAAAACCCTCCTCTACCAGCTGATAGGTCATGCGGTTTTGTATGAATGTGTAAATCGTATCGGAAATCTCTTTGATTTTTGTTGCGCCTTTTATACCGTAAATGCTCAGAGTCTTTTCAATCAACGTTCTCAAGGAAAATGAAAAGCCCCGGTCATTCATGATCTGGATAATGCCGATTCCCTGCCGGCGAAGCGCATAGGGATCAGACGCGCCGGTAGGAACAAGCCCTACGGAAAAAAATCCGCAAATGGAATCTATCTTGTCGGCAATACTGAGAAGCCCGCCGATTTCGGTCTCCGGAAGGGGGCCTCCGGAATAGGTCGGCCGATAATGTTCCTCTATGGTGGCCGCTACGGCTTTGGGTTCTTTCTTTATCGAAGCATAATTTCTTCCCATAACGCCCTACAAATTCGGAAATTCGTATACCACTTGACTGACCAGATCGGCCTTGCACAGCCAAGCGGCCCTCAACACCTGTTTTTTTACATTCTCTTTCTGTCCTGTGGCATTCACCAGATACGCTGCAATTTTTTGAATCCGTTGAACCTTTTCATACATGCTTCCCAGTTTGGCCTGGAAAAGAACACCCTTGAGCCTCTCGACCCAATCATCCATGGATTCTTCCACATCGCTTTTGAAAAAGAATTGTGCATCCGAAAGACGGGCTCTCAGCACCCTTTCATGCCCGGTGGCCACAAGCGCCATATCTTTTGTTCGGGTGTTGTTCACGGCGATAAAGCTGGGCATGAGGTTGCCGTCGTTATCAACCACGGCAAAATATTTTTGATGATGACGCATGGCGGTAATCAAGATCTCGCCGGGTATTTCCAGAAACTCTTTGTCAAACTTTCCTGCCGTGGCGATGGGAAATTCAACCAGGTTCTTATTGATATCAATCAGCTCTTCGTCCGGGAATACCTTGCCGCCGACGCCTTTGGCCGCTTTGTTAATTTCATTTTCAACAAGTTTTCGCCGTTCTTCAAAATCGATAAACACCTGGGCATCTTTCAGGGTTTTCACGTAATCATCCGGTGAAGAGATTTTCACTTTCCTTGGCTGCATAAAATAGTGCCCGAAGGAATATCGGCCACTCTTTGTGGCTCCCACTTCAAACGGAATGATCTGATTTCCCAAAAGGGCCACGATGTAATGGATCGGTCTGGCGAAGGTGATATTGAGTTCCGCCCATTGCATAGTTTTTGGAAAGGGCGTTGCCAGAATCACTTCCGGCAGTATGGTTTTAAGAAGCGTCCGGGTTGCCAGCCCTCGCTCCGCAACCCGCGCACAGACATAACGGCCTTTTTGGGTCTCTTTTACCTTTAAGGCGTTTACTGAGACCCCGACCTTTTCTGCGAATTTCAATGCAGCCGTTGTGGGGTTGCCGTTTTTATCAAAAGCGACTTTTTCCGGCGGCCCCAATTCTTCGGAAGTTAAAGATTTCTGTTTGTCTGCCACCTTTTGAACTTCTACTGCAAGTCGTCTCGGCGTACCAAATACCTTCGCGTTGCCGTGTTCGATGCGAACGTCGGTCATTTTCTGTAAAAGCATCGACGATAAGAATTCAAGCGCTGGTTCAATATAACCCGCCGGGATTTCCTCCGTTCCGATCTCAAGCAATAAACTTTTCATAGTCACCTCTGTCTCGTGTTTAAAATCACAAATTCCAATCACCAAAAACCAAAACTTTTAATCTGGAAATTTACGGTGATCTATTTTCTAATTCCTGTTTCCTATTTTCTATATCCCATTTTCTAAGCCGAATCTTTTGGGCACGGATTCTTTATTTTTTCATCAAAGGATATCCCATGGCCTCTCTTTGCTTCAGATATCCTTCCGCACATGCTCTGGCAAGATTTCTTATTCGGCCGATATAACCGGTTCTTTCGGCAACACTGATGGCGCCTCGAGCATCGAGAAGGTTAAACGTATGCGAACATTTCAGGCAGTATTCATAGGCCGGAAGCACCAATTTTTCTTCAATCATTCGCGCGGATTCGGTCTCATACTGATTGAAAAACTCTAAAAGCATGTTTACATTCGCCTTTTCAAAATTGTAAGTCGACTGTTCGACTTCCTGCTGATGGTGCACATCGCCATAAGTCACCGTATCAGTCCATTTCAAATCGAACACACTGTCCACTTTTTGCAGATACATGGCGATACGTTCCAGCCCGTATGTGAGTTCTACGGATATGGGAAACAACTCGACACTGCCGCATAATTGAAAATAGGTGAACTGGGTAATCTCCATTCCATCCAGCCACACTTCCCATCCAAGACCGGACGCACCCAAAGTAGGGGATTCCCAATCGTCTTCCACAAATCGGATATCGTGCTCCAAAGGATCTATGCCCAGCACTTTCAAGCTCTGAAGATACTGTTGCTGAACATCATAAGGAGAAGGTTTCAAAATCACCTGATACTGGTAGTAATGCTGCAACCGGTTCGGGTTTTCACCGTATCGACCATCGGTCGGCCGCCTCGACGGCTGAACATAAGCAACATTCCAGGGTTCGGGGCCGAGCGCTTTTAAAAGCGTGGTGGGATGAAATGTCCCGGCGCCGACTTCCATATCATACGGCTGGGCCACTACACATCCTTTTTGCGCCCAGAATTTCTCTAGCGACATGATTACATCCTGAAAATTCATTTTCCCTTCCTTATTCATCTTTTTGTGATTAGTCGGTTAGGCTGGACTTTTTATTCAACTTGTAGCCAGCGGCCATTACACTTTATTATACTAAGTATTTACTCTCGTAAATATGATCACATATGTCTATATTAATTTATTCATTCTATGTATGCAGAAGTTTAATTCGGGATAAATAGGCACTTGTGAGAAGGCCTCGGTAACATTTTCCATTGGCAAAAGTTATGTCGAGTATCTAATTTATTTATTAGTTATTTTCTCGTCAAGAAAGTCTACAAAAGCCCTTGTGAATCAATTTTCGCTCTCAACAGGCCAGCATCCTTTCTTGTTGAAAGAATACCTTCCCATGTGCCTTTAAGTTTGTCAATATCCTCCGAGCGACCCAACGCCCATATACAACCCCCACCGCCCGCTCCTGTGAATCTTGCACCACAATTCGTTTTCTTGGCGGATTCAACAAGCGCCTTTCCGATCTCATCCAGTACTTCAGGCGTCATCTTCCTTCTGATGGCGGTCTCTTTATTCATCTGTTCGCATGCAGAAGGGATATCTCTTTTCATAAGTGCATCGGCAAATTTATGTGTACATACTATAATTTCAGCCCAAAGTCCATGGTGCTTTCCAGAAAGAAATTGCGTCACCCATTTTTTATTAACATCTTTCGATTCGTGAGGCACCCCACAATATGCCAGTAACAAGTTTTTTTCCAATTTTGGCAACTGCCGCTTCGCAATGATGGTTTTTTTATAAAAAAAAGGACCTTTGCAATCTCCCGGCCAATACCAAACATTTGCACCACCATAAACTGCCGCCAATTGATCCTGGAAGCCACACGGCACACCTGCCACACTTGCCTCAATGGTCTGGGATAGAAAAGCGATATTTTTTTTGGCAATGGGGGGCTCCCCTTTTGTTTCTTTAACCTTCGAAAAAGCCCCGACAAGAGCCACTGCGGCTGAGGAAGACCCGCCCAAAGCGCTCCGAGGAGGAGATGATGAGTCGATATCAATATGAATCCCTTCAGCTCTGAAATATGCCGCTATGGCAAAGATAAGACCAAGCGGATGATCAAAAGGCGCCTTATCCAGAAGATATTCAGCGCCTTTAAATCCTTTTGAAGTGATTTTTATTTTTTTTTTATCGTAGGGAAGAAGTCGTACCTTTGTTCTTAACTTCATCGCAATATTGACGGTGCATGGAAAAAGATGCCTTAGCGGATAATAAAAAGTGCTGATATCCAAAGTGCCCCCCATGTCGATTCTGCATGGTGCCGAAGCTTCAAATTGATGGGATTCAATGATTTTCTGCATCTTTCACCCGGTATCTTACATCCTATATCCAGTATCCTGCATCCGGTATCCTGTATCTTGAATCTTTCATCCGGTATCTACCACTTACGTATTTGCCGCAAAAATTTCAAACTCTTAGGTTCTTTTCCCAAATGATAGGGCACAAATGTTTCCAAGAACTCCAAACCTTCCCTTAACGCATCAGAAGTAAATCTGACTCTCACCGCTTTGACCAATTCCCCCTTTTCTATCCATAAAAGCTGTTTAATGATTCCCTTTGAAAGAAACGGTTTCTGCAAGGTTTTGGAAGTACATCCGTCACATAAGATTCCTCCCTTTGCAAAATCAAACGTAACCCTGGTTTCCTTTATCTTTTCTACTTCAATACGGCAAATGCTGCACTGGCTTAAATTTGGTGAAAGACCGGATATGGCCATAAACTTTATCTGAAATAGAATAGAAAGTGCTGCTCCTGATATTCGACATGTATCAAGTTCTCTCAAAACATACTGAAAGAGCTGGTAAAGCTGAACTTGTCTTTGAGCACTTTCCATCCACTCATTGATGAGTTCTGCCCAGTAGCTGGCATAGGCCGTCTTTAATGTGCTGGATCTGATGTCGAAAAAGGGATACTTTAATGCGGCCTCCTGTAAAACAGGAAGACCTTTTCTTTGACCAACATTGCATACCACGTCTAATATTGAAAAGAGTTCAAGTATTCCTGAAAATCGTTTTTTGCTTTTTTTTGCAGATTTTGCGATGACTGAAATTTTGCCCCTTCTCAGCGTAAAAAGCGTAATGACAAAATCATATTCTCCGTAATCGATACGGCGTAATACGATTGCAGGCGTTGAAAAGCTTGACATCTTTTCATATACCCAGGAGGGTTGTAGCGATCTGAAAATAACAATAAACGCTGACGATATCGATTGCTGTGGTCACGAAAGGACCGGTTGCAACAGCAGGATCGATATTTATCCTTGCGAATCCCATAGGTACAATAGAACCTACCAGCGCAGCAACGGCCATAGAAGATATCACGGCAAGGCCCACAGACATGGCGACTATCCACATACTATATCGAAGCTGTGCCACCGCACCAATCAAAATGCCATAAACCGCACCCAGGATAAACCCGACGGCAAGTTCTTTTAAAACCACCGCCCAGGTATCTCCGATGTTAAGGCGTCCTGTGGCAAGACCCCGCACAACAATAGTGGATGTCTGAGTGCCGATATTTCCACCCATACCCATAATGACAGGAATAAAGGCTGCAAGATAGGCAAGCTTCTTCAAGCTCCCCTCAAAATGACCAATAATAAAAAATGCAATAATACCGCCGATACAACTTGCAGACAACCACGGCAAGCGGATTCGTGTACTTCTCAGAACGGATTGTGTTTCGATATACTCTTCCCCCACAACACCAGCCATTTTCAGAATATCTTCCGTCGCTTCTTCTCTGATAATATCGATCACATCATCCACGGTAACAATACCGACCAACTTGTTCGTGTCATCCACCACCGGTACAGCAAGGATGTCATAACGGGCAACGATTTTTGCCACCTCTTCCTGGTCCATATCCGTTCTTACGGCAAAAACGTCTGTGATCATAAAATTCTTTAAAGGGGTGTTGGGCGGAACCATCACAAGCTGCCTCAATGAACTAACGCCGATCAATTTACCGCTCGCATCCACCACATAGAGATAAAACGGCATCTCTACGTCCAGGTATTCCTTTTGAAGCGACCGAATGGCCTCTCCGGCGGTTGTATCTTCTTGTAGTGCAATGAATTCGGGGACCATGATACCGCCTGCCGTATCATCATCATAGTGCAGGAGACCTTCAATTTCTTCCGACCCTTCCTTTTTCATTTTTTCAAGGATCGCATCGGACTTCTCCACAGGCAGGCGTCCCAATAGGTCGGCAACATCATCTCTTGGCATGAGATCAAGGATTTCGACGATATCATCCAAATTCATTCCATCCATGAGAACCAAAATTGTGTCCTCGTCGAGATTGCTAAAAATCTCACTTTTTATATTGACATCATCTATAAGACCAAAGAGTCTGCGTTGATTGTGAATTGACAAAGAATCGAATACCAAGGCCAAGTCCGCAGCATGGGTTTTTTTTACAATCTTAAGAAGGTGGCTG
>JAFDCA010000311.1 GCA_019313025.1 Deltaproteobacteria bacterium | reverse complement strand
TTTTCATGGCTGCGAGTACCTTCTTCAATCACAGCCCCTTTGGTGATACTGGTGCAAAATGCATCCGACGATTTTCGGGCAACTTCTCATTTTGTGCTTTGATTTACTTCTGTACTGAGGATGGCGGTGAGTTTTCGCTTAAAACCTTCATCTGCCATAACGGTCCCCTCTTGTTAAGGTTTCAAACAGATCAACTCAAAATGTGGACTATTCAAAGAAACGCAGAAACTAGATGCGGAATCGGATTCGATACCAAAAATGGAAAATCGGTTCAGGTCAGATGGAGTTGAAAAACCTAAAATGATTTATGCGCATTTATAGCAAAATCGATGGGTTTCAGTCAATCATTATTGAGGTTTCCGGCAGGTTGCGATTTATAGAGTATCCCGGCTTCGGCTAAATTGATGATATGCTCTAAATTTGCCCAAAATTTGACAGACTCCCGGCGATAGAATTCTTGCCATTCTATGCAATCGAAAAAATACTGAAATTGTTACAGATTTCTTTTGGCAATCTTAAAAACTCGAGAACTTAAAAGGTATAAATAAATAGCAGTAAATATTCTACTCAGGCTTCCGAATTGGGAGAATGGATATCACAAGTTTTTTGGGCTCTTATTTTTTTCAGCTTTGTTGGAGAGTATCCAAAAAAAAGCAGGGCTATAATTGACCCTGCTCGTTATAATATTGTTGAGATTATTAAACCGATCGTCCAGCTTTATGCAGATTGATTTTTACGCTTTAAAGGTTTTTGCTAATTGCTTGCTAAAGCGTTTTAGCGTATTCTGCCCAGTCGATCTCATCAACCTTAACATTATCGACAGTCAAATAATCAAGCCACTCACCCAAAGAAGTCACGATATCTTCAGGTTTGTCGGCTTCCCACAGACAGAACACATAGTTTGTCCGTCCATGTGGGAGAGGATTCCATGTTTTAATGCATTTCGCGGGATTTTCTCCTGCTGCATTGGCCTTCGCGAACTTTGGCGACAATTCGGCAAAGGCTTTGTTAACATCATCAGGACTTTTTATAAGAGTATGAACAGCGATATATAGAGCCATAATACATCCTCCTCCCTTCCACTTTGAATGTTCGGATCAATTGTGAACTTTATCAAATCGGACATAACAGAGCCCCTAAATTCATTCCTAATGATCGCACTTATCTATGCAACGGATTAGGTTAGGTTAAAGGGAAATTTATTCAGCTCCCAACAGGTAAACAACCCTGTCAGGAGCGAAGTAGGCACAATTTGAGGGGTTTCTCCATCGTAACTTCACCATATTTCTACGATAATGTTAGGTGGAAAACAGATTCCTTTTTAGAAAAGATCTTAAGGACGTTCAAGTCATCGAGGCAGCAGAAGCAGAAGCGAAATTTTCCGGTATCGGTCAGATTCAGTTGGAGATGGTGCCATAGGGCTAAATTTTTGATATTTTTTAGCTTATTCTCATTTATATGTCAAGAAAAATCCTATGAAGCCAATATGGTTTCAGATAGCTCTTGCCATTATCATAACTTACTGAAAATGTTAGATTTAAAATGGATATCATAAAAATTCAGGTGGTGTCAGATGCTAAGATAGCAGAAATCATCACTGGACACATAAGATAAGGGATATCACAAACTTTTTAGACGATTGATAATTTCAACATTCTTAGAAAATAGCAAAATATCGCAGTTCATATATACAAAAGAAGGCAGAACTGCCGACGACCGTGCCTTTAAAATGCTGTCCAACTGTTGTTTATGGGATTATGCAGATGACGTCCCTCCACTCTAACGGAATGCTCTCTATTGGCATGCTAGGATGGGTGTAAACATTCTTATCGACGCCTACGAAAAATTCGTGAATGTATATTTCGACTGGCAAACCTGTGTCTTCCCCAATTGAAAATCTCGTTTTCCACCAATCTAATTTCCCGTTGATATCTACGCAACCCATAGATAGTAGGTATTCACCTTTTTCGAGACGGATCTCCATGGTATTTGGTGTGTCAGCCGGTGAATACCAAGACCCATAGGATAAATCACTAAATGTACACGCTGGTAATCTAAGCTCGATAATCAGTTGCATATCTGATGGGTAAATTACATAATCTGATACGTTAATTACATGATCTGAAAACTCATCCGATGCCAGTAATTTCCAAATATGAACGGTTAATATTCTGTTAGAAAGGTTTGTTACATAGCATTTTCGATATGAATCATATCCGAAATCTGTGCTGCTCGCGAATGCCTTTATAGGTCCTACTACAGGCAATAAGACCACCAACCATAAAATGACAGTAAATAAATGTAAGGTTACCTCTTTGTACCTGCATCCGTGAGGTTTCTGACTTATATATGGCTTATACATATCATTTCTCCTGAAATAACAATTTAGTACACGAATTTGAGGAGTTCCTTAAAGAAGCACAAATGGAGGATCAGGAATTTGGACTTGTAACAGAACACAAACGTACTATCAGAATCAAGGTAGACACAATTTGAGCGGTTTCCCAATATGTTTTTCTTTGCCTTTACAATAGATGCTGCTTTTCAAAATACTATTCTTTAGCACCTGCATTAATTAGTATTTGCTTGATTTCAGATGAGAGGACTCCAACTTGTTCCCATTCTCTTGCCGTGCTCAAAGCTGAAAACCCGTCATCAGATTTGATATTCACATCTGCTCCATTTTCTAATAGTACCTGTATCGTTTCAGTATGACCGTTGAGTACTGCCTTCATTAATGCAGTCCTACCCTTTTTGTCTTTTATATTTACGTCTGCAGCATTTATCAATAAGGTTTTTACTATATCCAAATGGCCACAGTTTGCCGCAAAATGCAGACTTGATTCTCCAAACAAATCTTTAGCTTCTAAATTTGCTTCATGGGAAATTAAGATTTGCACTGTTTGAAGATACCCATTTTTTGCGGCCATCATCAAGGCTGTCTGATCGAATTTGTTTTTTGCATTAATATCAGCTCCTTTTGCAAGACAAGATTTGACCGTGGCGGTATCACCATTTTTCCCTGCGGTTATTAGCTGATCATTTACATCGGCGGCATAGGTAGTTGTAAATGAGATCAGCATAGCAGGAATCAAAATAATAAATAATCGAGACTTTTGCATAGTTTACCTCCTTTATTTGAATAGTTGATAGTTAGTACATTTTGCCATCGGCGTTCCGTACATTATTTTTAGATTAAAATTTAAGGGAATCCAGTATCAACTTCAGGGCAGATAGAGATTTAAAAGATGAGAAACAAGACTGTCGGTGACTTTCGGATGAGACTCAGATCAGAATGAGATTCCGCATGAGATCAATAGTCGGAAAGAGGTGGAGCTTCGAGTTTCACTTCTGGATAACACGAAATGATCAGATAAAATTATATCCTAAACATACATCAACTTAAAGAATTGTCAATAAAATTAATAGTATATTGCTACATTGTGGCAATAAAAGGCGCAAATCCATGGGAATACGGGAGTGTAGATTTCTGGCATTCTCTACAATATAAAAGTTACTGAAATTTTTAAAGATTTCATTTGGAAATCTAAAAAATTCGGGCACTTAAAAAGTTTAAATAATAGCAGAAAGCAAACATT
>JAFDCA010000310.1 GCA_019313025.1 Deltaproteobacteria bacterium | reverse complement strand
GTGCCGTGCCGGAAGATTCAAAGATTTCATTCAGGATTTTCTGCTGCACATCTGCGGCCCACTCCAGGATCGCATAAAACAACCCCTCTTTGCTGTGAAAGTAATAATACAGAACCGGTTTGCTCACACCGGCTTTTTCAACAATTTCTCTACTAATCACAACGTCCACCCTTTTTGTGATTACATAATAATATCCAAAATTTTGATCGGTGTATCAGCCTGTGTAAGTATAGATACTATGCAGGGTTCCTTGAGCAGCCATTTGGTGTATAAGCAAAAACTAAATCCCAAAAACCAAAGGAGGCTTGAGATGAAAAAGACCCAAAGAACCCTGCGAGCTGACAATAGCACAAAAGAGCCCGTAATGCAGTTGGCATTTGAACTGAGTCTGAATAAATGGAAGCTGGCATTTGGCCACAATGGCAAGATGAGGATGGTCAGCATTGATGCCAGGGATTTGGATCAGATACAACAGGCAATTGAAAAAGCCAAAAAGCGCTTTAAGCTGGACGGTGAGGTAAAGATTTTGAGTTGTTATGAAGCCGGGCGCGATGGATTCTGGTTGCACCGGTATTTGTTGAGTTGTGGGATTAACAACCTGGTGGTGGATTCATCCAGCATCGAGGTAAATCGCCGCAAGCGCCGGGCAAAGACGGATCGCATTGATGCGAAAAAGCTTTTAGCGATGTTAGTTCGCTATCATGGTGGGGAGCGCGGGATGTGGAGTGTGGTCAATGTCCCTAGTATGGAGGCAGAAGAGGGCCGACATCTCCATCGGGAATTGGATGTTTTAAAAAAAGAGCGCAAAATGCACCGCAGTCGAATCAAAAGTCTTTTATTCCAACACGGAATTGTGGTGAAAAATCCCAGCAGCCGGCGGTTTTTAATCGAGCTGGAGACATTTCGCAACTGGGAGGGCAAAAGATTACCTTTGGATTTCAAAGCACGGCTAATTCGAGAACATGCGCGGTTACGGATGGTTGAAGAGCAAATTTATGGGTTGAAAAAAGAACAAGAGCAGCGCCTTGAACGCTGTGATAGTTCTTCATTGAAAAAAGTGGCTCAATTAATGGAGCTTCGTGGCATTGGGGTGGCCAGTTCCTGGAAGTTTGTGATGGAGTTTTTCGGTTGGCGCGAATTTAAAAATGATAAGCAAATCGGGGCGCTGGCGGGACTGACACCAACTCCTTATGACAGTGGTGGCTATCAACGTGAACAAGGCATCGGCAAAGACGGCAATAAGCGGGTGCGCACATTGGCGGTTGAAATGGCCTGGGTGTGGATTCGATTCCAACCGCAAAGCAAACTTGCTCAGTGGTATCGCCAGCGGTTTGAGGGCGGCGGTAGCCGGACCAGACGCATTGGGATTGTAGCCGTTGCCCGTAGACTACTGATTGATCTTTGGCGTTTTCTGGAATTCGGAGTAATTCCTGAGGGCGCATCTTTGAAGCCCATGGTGCGTTGAGCCTTAACAACCGCAAAAACAGTTAATAGGTTTTGGTTTTTACCGTTATGGTTGGTGAGAGCGTCCGGAATCGGCTAGGGTACTCCATGGAGTCACCGTTTCTATAGAGGGGACGACCTCATAAACCGGTTCTTATTAGCGCTCATATAGCGCACACATTATTAGGTGCTTGACGGCATGTCAGCACGGATAGAAGCTGCTAGAGTTGCTATAAAAACGGCTCAATTGAACCGACCAATCCAAACAATTTATGACAGGTATGATCCAGATCCTTTAATTATGGCTTTGGTCAGGAGAACAAATGCACTCTTAGCTGGAAATATAGAAATAAAAAAAGGTTGACAGAGGAACCCACATAGAAGCCGCTATCTAAACTTCAGCCAAAGTGTGGGTATCGTATGGCTAATATACAATCTCGGAAGTCAACTTATGTGGGGAAATTTTTAACCTGAGATATTGAAAACGATATCACAATCTGATATTATTTTGAGGGGATACAGATTAGTTGGAGGTATGTCAGATTTTAAACCGATAGAGAATTTGTAGTATCCTACAAATGATACCACTAAAAAAATGTAAAAGCAGGGCTGTGATGACCCTGCTTTTCACATAGGATATGCTTTTGTTTTAGAAAATATCGTATTCTGATCTTGTTAGTTATAAGCTTTTTTGAGTTTTGCTTATTTATCTTCAAAATCAAAGCATGCAATTAAATCCTGAAGCATTAAGGCCAAATTTGCTGCTTTTTCAGGTGGTACAAAATCATTTGATTCAGGTTTGCCATCGGTTTTTTTGTAAATCTCATTTAATTTATTTTCGGCAGCTTCAAAATGGCCATTTTCAATTAGATGGTAACTTACCATAAGCTTTGTATTAAAGGCATTCCGACGCCCTTCGGACAATCTGTCCTGCTTATAGCTTCTGAGAGCCTGAAATGTGTAGCTTTCATTTGTGTAGTCTATTATTTTTTGGAGTTTTTCCAGCAAGAGTTGAGATATATTGTCAGGCTCTGGTTGCTCCGACTTTTGCTCAACCCCGGTACCGGTGAAAATGACTTCATGGGACGGCTCTCGATTTCCTTCGGTGAAAATGTTCAAAGTGGC
>JAFDCA010000309.1 GCA_019313025.1 Deltaproteobacteria bacterium | reverse complement strand
CTCCCATGGCTGAAATGTAAGTTCTTATTGTTATTAAACAGCTTTCGGTTAGTAATTTCGCCAAAATATAGGCCATGTTTTCCAAAAAACCGATTGAGGCAGTATTTAAGCGCGACCGCATCATTGTCGTCTCCGGCATAGCAGTAGTATCAGTGTTGGCGTGGATACATTTGCTTTACCTGGCCTGGGGTATGAAGAACTTAGATATGGGGATGGAAATGTCATAGCCTCAAATGCAGTCTTGGGGGGCGGTGGATTTCTTTCTTATGTTCGTAATGTGGACGGTAATGATGGTGGCCATGATGGTCCCCTCGGTCGCACCTACAGTCCTCATGTTTGCCAGAATCTATCGAAAGCGCTGCGAGCGACAGGAGCCGGTTGTGTCCACGGGAATGTTCTTACTGGGTTATTTGTCGGCTTGGGCTTGGTATAGCGCTTTGGCCACCTTGGGCCAGTGGGGCCTGCATTCAGCCGCTTTGTTTTCCCCGATGATGGTAAGCACCAGTCCTACCTTGGGCGGGGTATTGCTCCTGGCGGCTGGAATTTTCCAGTTTACTCCCCTCAAGCACGCCTGCCTAACCCGCTGCCGATCCCCCTTAGGGTTTCTTCTTAACGAATGGCGAGAGGGCAGTCGTGGTGCCTTTATCATGGGCCTGCGAAACGGCAGCTACTGCGTGGTCTGTTGCTGGGCTCTCATGAGCCTAATGTTTGTTGCCGGGGTGATGAGCCTGCTATGGATGGCTGTTATCGCCGCCTTCGTTTTAGTGGAGAAGGTGGCCCCAGGAGGTCAATGGGTGAGTCGGATATCCGGGCTTCTGCTTATATTATGGGGAGCATGGATGTTGATGGGGGTTCTGGGTTAACACCGATAGTTTGGTTTCGATAGTTTAACTGTATCCCAAGAATAGATCCACATCGATGGCTCATAGCCGAGCAGGTTTTTGAGTGCAAAAAATTTTAAGGTTGTTCATTCAAACCATATCTGTATCTATTTAGTGACGAACCCCGAAGACCAATTCAATACCGATAGCTCCGCATAAGTGAGTTGCCTCAACCGTATGGGATAAAGGAGGTTAATATGAAAATCACTGAACACATTGACGCAATTCAACATGAAGGGCAACTCCTATCTGTCGCAGCGATCCGGACAGGACTTGATGCACCGATCCCGACCTGTGCAGACTGGCGAATGAGGGATCTTGTAAGGCATGTTGGTGGAGTGCACAGATGGGCTGCAGGATATGTTGGGAACCAACGCACTGAGATGTGGCAGGTCGACCTCGACGACATCGTCGGTACGTGGCCTGCCGACCCTGATCTGATCGACTGGTTTCGTGAAGGCTATACAAAGTTGGTCCATACCCTCGCATCCGCACCTCTTGATCTGGATTGTTTCACGTTTCTGACAGCTACGTCACCGCTTGCGATGTGGGCCCGCCGCCAAGCTCATGAAACGGCAATGCATCGGGTTGACGCCGAAAGTCCCGGTAGCACGATCACCGAATTTCATCCGCCATTCGCCGCTGACGGGGTCGACGAGCTGCTGTCGTGTTTCATGACGCGGCCGCATCCACGTACACCAAAGATCAGCAGACCGAGCTCAGTCCATGTCCACGCTACGGATACTGGCGATAACTGGTATCTCAAGATCAGCCGCGAAGCCGTCGTAACCTCACGCCGTGGTGGTCCTGCAGACTGCACGATCACAGCCGCTGCCGGTGATCTGTACCTGTTGCTATGGAACCGTCGGAGCGATGCGGGCATCAGCGTTGAAGGCGATCGAGATCTCCTTGCACTGTGGCAAAAAGATGTCCAGATCCGTTGGTATGCAAAGAAAAAAAACTGAGTCTGAAATTATTCTCGGAGGGCTTCTGGCAAAAAATTTCACCCAGGAAAATTATAGATTTTGTGATACCATCTGCAGAGTTCGCCGCGAGTGCACTTTAATACAAAGTGTGTAAAACTGCACAAAAGATGAGGATCGGCCCGCAATAGCCGGCTTTCAGGTTGAGGCTTCAGGCCACCTAAAGCTGCGCTGGTAAAGAGCCGGGGTGCTGCCGGAGTAGATGAAGCGTCGATTGCTGATAAGGCGATGCGGGAATTCAAAAAACTTGGACGTCGCAGCGGATTAACATTTAGTTAAATAAGAGCGAATCAAATCTTTACTTAAAAACAAATTTGGAGGACTCATCTGATGAATAATTCTCATCCAGACTATATATATGAAAACTTGAGGGAGCATCTTGATAGGCTGCCTGTCGGATTTTCAAAAACTGAATCAGGAGTGGAGATCGACATTTTAAAAAAGATCTTTGAGCCCGAAGAAGCTGAGTTTGCCGTGCATCTCAAGCCGGAGCCTGAGACAATTGAGGATTTCTGCCAAAGGACAGGTGTATCGATGAGCAGGGCTGAAGACATGCTGGAGAAAATGGCTAAAAAAGGGCAAATTTTTCATATGAAACGTGAGGGAAAAAACAATTATAGCGCTGCTGTTTATCTACCGGGGATATGGGAATATCAGCTAAAGAATCTCGATAAGGAACTATCAGAACTGACAGAGAAATATTACTATGAGGCCCTGGGAAAAGACATCACGAAAGGACGTATCCCCATATTTCGTGTCTTACCAGTCGATGAACTTCTTAGTAAGGAAACGAAGATCATGCCATATGATAGTGTCAAGGAAATAGTCCGTTCCCAGAAAACTATCGCCTTGGCAGATTGCATTTGCAAGAAAGAAAGACGTCTGGCCGGAAACAAGTGCAAACACGTTGATAACACCTGCATCCTTTTTTCACAAATGGCAACATATTACGTAGAAAACGGCCTTGGAAAACTTGCAACCGTTGACGAGGCCCTTGATGCTCTGGATCGATCAGAAAAGGATGGTTTAGTCCACTCTCCTCAAAACTCAAAGCATCCAATGTTCATATGTAACTGTTGTGGCTGCTGTTGTGTCAGCCTCCGTAGAATCAGCCATTTAAACCTTCCGGCATCTCAGGTTGTTCAATCTGAATATTACTGTATATGCGATGAAGAACTCTGCACCGGATGTGAAATTTGTTTGGATCGTTGTCATGTAAACGCTAATAGCATTGAGGACAATGTGGTTAAAATTACTCGTGATCAATGCATTGGTTGCGGTCTTTGTGTATCTGTCTGCCCTGAAGGTGCGCTCCAATTGATTAGAAAGTCAGATGAGGAACTCTCCGAATTGCCAACCTCTGTTGGATCAATTCTGAGTGAATGGTCTGTAGAAAGAGGACTGAACAAATAAGTGATAAATTAATCAAAAAGTACCATTCAAAAGTAAACCGTAATTGCCAATTAGTGCAAAAGTATCTGTAATAAATCGGGACTCTCGATATTGCAGATACTGTAAACTAAATCTCAAAAAAGACAGGATGTTTGTTATCTGCTATTTATTTACACCTTTTAGGTTCTCGAATTTTTAAGATTT
>JAFDCA010000308.1 GCA_019313025.1 Deltaproteobacteria bacterium | reverse complement strand
GGGAGCAACGACGGTTCTCATCAAGGCCAGCCCTCTGTCGAAGATTAAGCCCGGTAAAACTCTATTGTACCAGCTTGCCGTTTCTGCGGTGGTCTTGCCCTTGGGGTCCCTTGTAAAGAATGAACCCGGTATTTTTTTCATGACGCCTCTGATTGCCGGGAGTCTGGTTTACCAAACAGTGTGGGTGGCGTTCATCACCTATCTGGCTTGGTTTTGGCTCATCCGCTACTATCCCCCTTCACGCCTGGCATCCTTTACCTTTCTCACGCCGCTTTTCGGCGTCCTTGCCGGGGGGCTTCTGCTTGGCGAATCCATCACAGGTGGACTGTTGTTGGCCCTGGTTCTGGTGGGAGTGGGCATTTACCTGGTAAACCGGCCGAGTACCGCAAAATTTAAACAAAAAGGATTCGAGGATTAAGGGATCAAGGGTTCAAGCGGAACCCTTGACATTCAAATTTCGCATACCCATTTGGCCAAAAAGCCACTAGAGCAGCTGGCCGACAAAAAATATTTAAGGCAAAATATGTCTTTATTGCATTATCATACGGCACCAATATGCAAAGTGAATCTTATGTTAAAATATCAGTCAAGGGATACCCGCATCTTTTTTTCAACGTCTCTAAAACGTTTATTTTGATACACTCAAAAGGCGTCTTTCGGCCTCAACCGGTCTCGATTATCATCCTGATCCGGGCTTATGTTATTGTCCTTGACAAATGCATTTATTGGCTTAAAGTGAAACTAGATTCCCACGACACCCTTAAATGCGGGCACATCCATCAGGGTTGGGAGAGTCCTGACATGATGCTATTTAAAATTGTCGTCGAATAATATTTATGGAGGAGGAGATGGAAACCAAAGATTCTTATTCGAGGAAGATGAAGGCCAAGTTCGATGATCTTAACTACAAGTGGAACATTGAGCGGAACAAGCTGGAGGCCAAAGCCCAACATGCCAAAGTCGAAGCAAAAAAGAAATTCGAAGAACAAATGAACACCCTTCAAAATAAGCGGGAAAAAATGCGCCAGAAACTGGATCAAATTGACATGGCCAGTGAAGATGCGTGGAAAGACATCAAAGATGGCGTGGATAACGCATGGAAGTCTCTGAACGAGGCCATAAAAAAAGCACGATCACACTTTGATTAGGCGATTTTGCGGGCGCACTTTATATTTAAGAATCCCGCAGGATCAATCTGTGGTCATCAGTGGTTAAATTTACAGTGAATAGTACAGATCTTTCGGATATTGTTAAGGTCACGGCTGCCATTCTGGCAAAGAATAACAAGATCATCATAGCCAAAAGAGGGTTTGATGATGAACTGGCGAACAAATGGGAATTTCCCGGAGGCAAAATCGAAATCGATGAAACACCGGAACAATGTTTAAAACGGGAAATGAAAGAAGAGTTCGATATTGATATCTCCGTTGGTGAATATCTGGGTTCGAGTATTTATCACTATGACCACTTATCCATCGAACTTTTGGCCTATCGCACGTATTGGGAGGGTGGGGAGATTGATCTTAAAGATCACGATGATTTTAAGTGGATATCTCTGGAACAACTTGCCGACTTCGATTTTGCTCCGGCTGATTTGACGTTTGTCGAGAAACTCCAAAAGGGGGAAATAGCCATTTAGCCGCAGTCTTATAGCTATTGTCAGAATAACATTCCGTTTCATCCGCCGGATGATTTCGTTGAGAACTGCAAGAACTCGCAAACAAAAGTGCGTAAAAGAGAACATGTCCATGGCTTTTTAGAATATCGTTCAGTAGTTTGATTTTATTTTTTAATTTGAAATACTTCGAAGATGTTCTCTTTAACGCGCTCTAATTTGCTCGGACAGCTTCCCGACCTCAATGAAATCATCCGGCGGCTTACGGTAAATCGTGACCGTTATTCATTCAATTGGAACATATTCTTGGCAACTGCTATAAGCCTTCAGATATTTTGAATAAGCTTACAAAACCGGTCATGGACGGAGTCGATTTCTAAAGATCAACCATTGGTTGTGGACCACCGATAAATATTAAGAAAAAGTGCTGCACCAGGTAACGGAAGTGACCATAGAGTTCCTCTTTTCAGCCCCGTCACGCAAAAAGACTTGTCGCCTCTTGCATCATCCGCCCAATGGGCAAGTTTCGAGGGCACGACCGTTCCGCCTCGCTGAAGTCCAACTGGGCCAAAAGTGCCCTTGTTTGAGCCGGCAATGTTTCGAAGGTGGAGCGCGCCAGCATTAAATCCTGGTAAGAATGAAGGTACATGAGGCAGCGCATGACATCGTTTATCGGCACCTTTTTGCCAAGCGCTTCTGAACAGAGGCGGCCGCATCCGGCGCAATAATCGCTGCAGGTTTCCCTGGCATATTGGGCCAACAAGGCACGGTCGGACTGTGAAAGGCGGGCTTGATCCACAGCCGCCGCCGCGTTGGTTGCCATAATAGTGAGATTGGGCATCTGAGAGCAGATGCTGGCGATACGTTTATCTTCCCAAACAGCCATCAGCTTTGCCTGATGGTCTGTAAATCCTTTCTTCATAAATCGGCCAGCCATTTTTATTTCGGACTCGGAATCGCTCTTCACCGGTCCGCCGCCCTGGGTCTTCATGGCCGTGAGACCGATACCGGCTCGGTAGCAGGCCTCAACCGCCACTGTCATGCGGGGCTCATGCATCAAGCGGTAGTTGTAGGTAAACATGATGCCGTCTATCCAGGGCAGCCGGGCGGCCCCCTCTAAACATTCTTCCATGTTGGAATGCGTGCTAAAGCCGAACAACTTCAACTTGCCGGCCTTTTTCATGTTCCGAGACCAGGATTTTAGGCCCGGGTCCATCTCATCGATGCTGCTGATGCCGTGAACAAAAAACAGGTCGATGTAATCGGTATGCAGCCGTTTCAGGCACGCTTCAAGCCGTGACGTAAAATCGCCACCTCTTTTCAGTGAAAGCTTGGTCACCAGAAAGACTTGCTTGCGGGTATCTGGATTTCGAGCAAACCAGCGGCCGATACCCTCTTCGCTGCGATTACCGCCGTACACTTCGGCGGTGTCCCAATAGTCGATTCCCCACTCAAGCGCTTTGGCGAGCATTAACCGATTGTTCAAAATGTCAAACATTCCACCCAGTGAAAGTGTGGAAACCGTTATGCCCGACCGACCGAAGGGCCTGCGGGGCATGGGCGCCTGGGGAAGGGTGATCTGGGCAGAAGCCTGTCGGGTCTGCCGGAAGCCGTTAGTGCCCACCGCAGCACCCAATCCGATGGCCGCTGCTTTTTTTAGAAAGTCACGGCGATGGGGTTTGTCAATTTTATTTTCATCAAATGACATGATTCATACCTCCTTGAATACCGAGTTACTTGGTTTTGGCAGCAGGGCCCGGTCGGCGACCCGCACCGAGGTTGAAAACCGGCTGGCATTTGTATCTGCTCATAATCACGTCCTCGGGGGTCTGAAGGCTGGTCTTTTCGCTCTCAATCCAAAAGCGGAGCTCAGCGTTAATGTTAAACCCTTGGCTCATAGCGCGTTCAAGCTCACTTCGGGTTTCTCCATAATATTCCTCGGCTTTTCTTCCGTGATAGGCCCGCTTTGCATCGTACCACGCATCTGCACTTTCATAGGGCAGCACCACGAAAACCCAATACTCCATTCGGTCAGAAAACGCCGCTTCAAGAAACAACGAATATTCGATTTTCTTTCCGTCTTTAGAGGCCGCCTCAAGGCTTTCTAACTCCATATCTTCGATCAGCCATGTGGTTGTGCCCCCCAGCGTTTCGATAAAATCCTGAACCGGTCCGAAAACGTAACCTGGATTTTTTTCACAGGCAATGAAGTATCCTTTTAAAAACCCCTCTGGCGGGGCATAGTTTTGAAGCCCGTTTTTTTGCCTAAAAGTCCGTTGATTCTCCTGCCCCATGGCAAAGTGGCATGCCACAATGAACACGAATACAACCAGATACCATCTTTTCAGCATCATCGCATTAGGCTCCTTTTAAAAAGTGGGTCGTTTAATTTTAGGGACTTGGAGAAGATCAGACGCCGGGAACTGTGCAAGCCAACGAATGAAGGATCATGAAACAGCTTCCGAATTCTCGTTGTCCAATGGAAAATTGCCAAGTTTTTTATCGTCGCTTGATATTACTTTGTGCCGTTGTATTTTTCAACATTTTTGTTGTTCCAGAACAGAAATATATGGATAAAATTCTGAATATATTCAGTTAAATATATTTTTAATTTTAATGTCACATCCTCTACTACCGACCGGAGAGTCTACGAACAGCTCGGCCATCCGCGTTAAAAATTGCTTTTGCCCAATCAAAAATGGTTCTTAATTCTCCGCCAGCACACCCGCTGGAAAAAATACCCCATTAAAATGGCACTTTTATGGACGAAAACTGTTAAATTCTTTTTTTTCACAATGCATGAAATTTAGATAACCTACTATAATTTTACAAGATATTTTCATCTTAAATGAAATTTTATATGTTGCATAAATTTTGCACTAATGTTGTTGGGTTTTATGACCGATTAAAAATTGAAGCAGGATCTCAATCGTTTTTTTTATAGATGCCCAAGAAGTATTAAAAGAAGGTAAACGCCAGGTTCATTGGAGATAAAGACCTATGATCACGGAACATTGATGTAAAGTCGGTTCGGTATCATGTCGTTCCGTATGGCATTGTCGTATCGGATACTAAAATAAAAAATGCCGTTGATCATGCGAAAAATGTTGAAGGTGTTCGAAGTGTAAAATCTTTTACAGTCAGCAAACTGATTAACATGCTGTTGATGGAATCAACATGAAACCATATTCAATTAGGCCTACATATTGTTTCTTTCGAAATAATGCGCTGAAATACCTGATCATACCTATCAGTTACATCTCATTTTTCCACGTTGTTTTCCTGCGCTTCATTTGTTTTGTAGCGCCTGATAAATCCGTAGAAATCTCATGGAATGACAAGAACTTGGCAAACAATTTTAGATAGTATTGAATCAATTAACAGCGCTGATTTTTCGATGTGACAGGGATACGAAACATTATCCGAATGATATGGAGATAGAAAATGGCTAAGGTCATTAAATACTTTATTATGAGTTTTGTTTTATTAACCATTATTCCAGCATATTTCAATTTTTCTCTGGCCAGAGCGATTGATTCTGACCAGGACGGCTGGCCTGATAAATATGAAGAAAAATTAGGTGCCGATCCCAGAGATTCAAAGGATACCCCTGATCCACAAGGTGATTTAGATGCAGACGGGCTCGTGAATGAAAAAGAAAAAGAATGGGGAACTGATCCCACTGACCCGGACACAGATAATGATAATTTATCTGATAGCCAGGAGGTTACTTGGAGAAAAAGTGATCCGCTTAATCCGGACACTGACAATGACGGGCTGAATGATTTCAATGAAGTTCTAAAAGGTACAGACCCTCGTGTTCCTGATTCGGATGGAGATGGATGGTTGGACAAAGCTGAAATTGATGCAGCATCTGATCCCAATAATTATTCGTCAACCCCAAGGGAACCTTAGATAAG
>JAFDCA010000307.1 GCA_019313025.1 Deltaproteobacteria bacterium | reverse complement strand
GTTTCCAAAATGATTCTGGAAAGTGACATTGAAAAGGTTATCGTTCAGGGGAAAACCACATACAATTTCAAACTTTTCAATACAGGCGGAAAGCACATTATCGGCATGTACGATGAAATTAACAGTTTCGTCTCCTTTGTAAAGGATGCTGCAGAAGGGGGATCGTCAAAAGAAATGGCCTACGTCCTAGTGGGGGAGCCCGGAAACGGAAAAACCTTCTTTGTTGAATTTTTATGCAGCAAATACCGTTACTACCTGTCCCAGGAGAAGAATAAAAAGTACACCTTTAAGTTCGTCAATTTGGATAAGTTAAAAGGTTACGGGAAAATTACATCCATTGAATCCCAAACATATGAAGATCCCATGATCCTGGCCTTGAACCTCTTTGAAGGCGTAGATGATAATAAAACCCTTCTTTCCAAAGAAATAGGATTTTCAGATGATGAAATTGAAAGTTTTTATGAAGACTATCGCCCTCTGGGTGCATGCAGCGGATATATTTGGAACGATATTCGAGCATACACGGACAATACCATGGAGGACATGTTAAAATTCATTGAAATCGTTCCGGTTCCCCTTACCGAAAGTTTGGGAACGGTAACAGGAAAATATCCGGCGAAAGATAAGATAACCTCTTCGGCTGTTGATCTGTTGGGTGAAGAGTCCATACAGCGTCTCCTGCATATTACGGACACCAACAATCCGTACCGCTTTGACTTGAGGCGCGGCGCACTGGCCCGCGTGGCAGGCGGGGGCATTCATTTCAGTGACGAAATATTTAAAAACAAAAAAGATCTTGTTCAGGTCTATCTGGGAGTCATTCAAAACAGAAATATTGAAATTGACGGATACAAATGGCCCATCGACACGTTGATTGTCGCTACAAGTAATAATTCTGAATTCAACCGCTTTATGGCTGAAAAAGAAGAGGCCCCCATTGTTGACCGGTGCCGTGTCTGCTATGTGTCACACAATACGAATTATAAGCTGCAGCAAGATCTCACGTCATACGCTATTGGGAGCGATATCAAAACGACGATCAACAAGGAACCGCTTCACAAAGATCCCAACTTGAATTATGCAGCTTCGGTGGCAGTGGTTCTTACCCGCCTTCCCCGATCGGAAAAACTAACCCCTATTGAAACAATGAAACTGGCTGCCGGTGAAGTGGCCGGTGAAAAAAGCATCAAAACCCTGGCTGAGGTCATTGACACCTTAAACCAGGAGCCGGATATTACAAAACGGTTTGGTCAAAAGGGCTTGGGCCAGCGGAATTTAGGCCGGGCCATTCAATTGATGATTGAAAGCTCTGACACCAATGAAGGCAAATGCATGTTTGCATATGACATTTACAAGGCACTGGAAAGGGTTGTCCTCGATTATGTGACAGATGCCAATGACCGGGCAAAGTTTTTGGATGATCTCAAAACCGCAAAAGGGATGTATCGCGAACGCGTGATGACGGAGATGTTCAACGCTTATATGGACGAGCCCTTGGCCATTCGAAAAGATGTGATGAACTATGTGAATATGATCATTGGGATTGATGCTGAAAATTTGGGGCCCGACAAAATGTGGAAATACAAGGATCCTCAGACCGGAGAGCTTCAGGCCATGAGAATCGATGAGCGTTATATCAAAAGTATTGAAGAAAGACTGGGGCTCAAGACGGAAGAACAGCGTGAAACTTTTAGAACTTCCATTCGAAAGATCTATGGCCAAAAGATCGCCGTGGATCCTAATTATGATTTCATGGATAATCTAGAGCTAGTTAAGGCGGTTACCGATGTTCGGCTTAAATCCGATATTGCTGGCGCAGGCAGTCTGATCGGTGCACTGGCCAATCGCACCAATGAAGAAAATCAGAAACTCTATGATCGTATGATTGTGACCATGCTAGAAAAGCTCAATTACTGTAAGACATGTGCACAAAAGACCATCGAATATTTTTGTACCCAAGAAGATGAAAATTAATGAGCATGAATGATGACATCCTGGCATATTACCAAAAATTGAAAAGAAAAGGCCTGAACCCCGGACAGGAGGAAAAAATCCTTTCCGAACTCCAAGGCGACCGGAGCCATGAGATTGCTCCAATGCCGGCCGAAGCGAAAGATACCGCGTCTGATTCTCTTTGCAGTGTCTATGCTTACAATGATCTTTGTAAATTGCAGAATATGAGTTCACCGCAAAGCACTTATATCAATCGCTTGCGATCCATCGATGAACTGCTGGATAGGGACAAACAAAGAGAAAAAGACGGTTTTCCTCGGAAAATTCGGGTGGGTCGGATGGTAAAGCCGGGAAAGGGCGACAGGGACAAGATCGTTGTGGTCCCCACCACCGTCGAAGAAAAATTTATTCATGACAAGAGACTTAACACTTCGGAAGAGGGGTCGTCCGGCGGATCCGGTGACGGAGAAGAAGGAGAGGTTATTCATGAACAGCCGGTACATGATCCGGAGATCCAGGGAGGCGAAGGGTCTGGTGAAGGAGACGGCGGACAGCATGACATGGAATCGAACGCTTATGACTTGGGCAAAATCCTTACCGAGCATTTTGAACTCCCCAATCTAAAAGACAAGGGTAAAAAACGTTCGCTTACCCGATACACCTATGACTTAACCGACAAAAATCGAAGATTCGGACAGATTATCGATAAAAAAGCAACCTTGCGAAAAATTATGGAAACCAACATCATCTTAGGGAATCTGCCCGATATCGGTTGTATTGATCCCACCGGTTTTCTGATTTCACCGAGTGACAGAATCTATCGAATCCTCTCACGTGAAAAGGATTACGACTCACAGGCGCTGGTCTTTTTCCTGCGGGATTACTCTGGCTCCATGCATGGCAATCCGACCCGGCTGATCGTGTCACAACATGTCCTGATATACAGCTGGCTTTTATATCAGTATGCCATGCAGGTCGAATCCCGCTTCATTCTCCATGACACCGAAGCCAAAGAAGTCGATGATTTTTACACCTATTACAACTCCAAAGTCGCCGGCGGAACCCGGGTGGCATCCGCATTTCGTCTGGTAAACGATATCGTGGAAAAGGAGAATCTGGCGGCCGATTATAATATCTACATATTTCATGGAACCGACGGTGACGATTGGGACACCGAGGGCAAAGAGTTCATCCCTGAGCTTAACAAAATGCTGACCTATGCCAATCGAATCGGAATCACCATTGCCGAACATTCAAACAACGCCGTTAAGAATACCGAGGTTGAAAGATATCTCAAAAAATCGGAGCTCCTGGATGAAAAACCGAAGTTGCTCCGGCTCGACGTTATGAAGGAGGATGCTGACGAATCTCGTATCATCGAAGGAATTAAAAAGCTCATTTCATAATGAAACTCATTGATCAACATACCAAAAAAATGATGGAAGGCTGTAAGGACAGAGCACGGGAAGCCGGTCTTTGTTTCGAAGATGAAACACTGGAGTATATTGTAACAAACCGTGATCTTCTGGAACTCACCCCAAAAGTGATGATTCCGACACTTTACGATTATTGGGTTCATGAAGTTGAAGTCCTAAAGGAGAAAGGCAGATACGAACTCTACCCCGGGAATCCTTATGAAACCGTAATCAATACTCGACCGGCCATTTCCTTTTACAACGATAATAACCCAGATTGGCTGAACGTAATGATATTTTATCATGTGCTTGCCCATATCGATTTTTTTCAGAACAATCTCTTTTTTCGCCATACCTGGGACGATGACTTTACCGGACAGGCCCTTTCGGACAAACGACTTATTGCAAAGCTGAGATCTGAAAAGGGAAGATGGGTCGATTATATTATCGAATTTACCCGTGGTATCGACAACCTCGTCGGATATCATGGTCAACTTTCCCGAATGAACTGCCCATTGCCTGAAGACCGATCGAAACGACTCGACTACTATTTCGATGTTTTTTTACAGGCAGTCAAGAAAGTAAAAATTCATGAATATATGAAAGAAATTAATCGATATAATGAATGCATGACCACAAATGGTGATCTCGGAGAAAAGACGTTCTTTTCAGATGTAAACAAGAAACACCCTGAATTTGAAGCGGTTTTTAAAAAACACCTCAAGGAGAACAACAACGTTAAGTTGGATATTATACAGTTTTTAATCAAACATTCAGATGTGTTAAAAAAGGATGACAACCGATGGATGACATCCGTGATGGAAGTCATCCGCAAAACGTCTTTGTTTTTCCAGCCTCAGATCAGAACCAAAATTATGAATGAAGGCTGGGCCAGTTACTGGCATGAAAACCTTTTTTTAAAGGATAACCGTATCAACGGGAATGAAGTAGAATTTGCCCGGGTCAATGCCGGCGTTACATCTTTACTCCGTGTGGGACTCAATCCCTATGCTTTAGGGATGCGTCTGTTTCAATACATTGAGGACATGGGCGATAAGGGGAAATATGACTTGGAATTCCGAAAGATCAATGATGCGGATAAAAGAAAAAAATACAATAAAAATACCGGTAAAGGAAAAGACTTTATTTTTAAAGTTCGCGATGATTTTTGTGATTTCATGTTTATCAACACCTTTGTTGATCAGGATTTTGTCTCCCAAAATAAGCTGTTTGTTTCAGGCCGGAGATTGAATCCGGCAAAAATGGTCTGGGAGTACACCGTCAAAAGCCGTAAAGTCGAGGACTACCGTCAAATGTTGATTGACAGCCTGTATCATCCACCCCATATCGAAATCGATGAGGAAAAAATTAAAGACAATACGCTCTATCTGATTCACCATTTCGAAGGAAAACCGCTGGTCAAAGAGTTCATTGCAAATACGATGATGGGGATTGAATATCTTTGGGGCGGGCCGGTTCAGTTGGAAACAAGCGAAGTTGTTTCGGTCCCGATGCCTCAGGATACGAGCTTGACTTCGGGTTTTTCAGCACCCCAAAAGCAGGAGATCAAAGAACAGGAAGTGAAATGGGAACGGGTGCTGTACACCATGGAAAATAGAAAGATTTCCAAAAAGATCATTTAACAGTCGAATTCGGGTCAAACCATGAGCAGCATTAAAAATGCAATTAAAAATATAAACCGCAGCATGACCACCGGAAACCGACGTTCAACCATTTCCTTTGAGGAATTTCTCGAGATACTCACTCAAAAACCGACGGTGGTGATACGAAATGCTTTCCAAGTCTTTCACGATATGATTAAAACCTATGTTGGCGAAGGCCACAACGAATATCCGGATGATCCCGAGTCCATCGGTTTTGTTCATTATGATTGCAGTCAACTCTTTATCCGAGGCACCGACACCCCATTTTTTGCCGACAGACTTTTTGCAAACCGCTTGATCAATCTCGTTGAAGCCCTAAAACGCGGTGCCCAACAAAATAAGATCTATATTTTTGAGGGTCCACATGGCTGCGGCAAAAGTACTTTTTTGAACAACCTGCTTAAAAAATTCGAAGAATACACCAATACCGAAGAGGGGTTGCGTTTTGAAACGGTTTGGAGGTTGGACCGGAATATTTTGGGGACCCCGGTTGATAGGGGGCCGATTCAATTATTTGAAAAGCTGCTTAAAACCCAGGATACCACTTTGGAGGAACCGAATCGTTCATATAGATCAAATCTGGTGCTGGATTCGGGAGATAACACCATCGAAGTGCCCTGTCCAAGCCATGACAACCCCATATTGATCATTCCCAAGGATCATCGCCGGGCATTTTTCGATGACCTGTTTAAAAACGATGAAATAAAATGGAACCTTTTTACTGAAAAAGAGTATGAGTGGGTGTTTAGAGATCATTCCTGTACCATTTGCAGTTCGTTGTTTCAGGCGTTGTTAAACAAGCTGAAAAATCCCCTGAAAGTATTTAAAATGCTATATGCCAGGCCCTATAGGTTCAATCGACGGATCGGTGAAGGCATCAGTGTCTTCAATCCAGGTGATAAGCCTTTGAAACAGGACATCTATAAGAACGACATACTCCAAAGTCGGATAAACCACCTTTTAAAAGACAGCAACCAAGTTAAATACTATTTTTCGCGATATGCAAAGACCAACAACGGCATTTATGCCCTTATGGATGTCAAAAACTATAATGAAGATCGTTTGATCGAGCTCCACAACATCATTAGTGAAGGCGTTCATAAAGTTGGAGATATTGAGGAAAATGTCAATTCCCTTTTTCTGGCGCTGATGAATCCCGAAGATAAATCAAAGTTGAAAGATTTTCAGTCGTTTTCAGATCGCATCGAATCCATTACGATTCCCTACGTTCTAGATCTGAATACGGAAGTTGAAATTTACCGAAATATTTTTGGTAAGCATATCGATGATTCCTTCCTTCCCAGGATCCTGCACAATTTTGCCAGGATTATTATCTCATCGCGGCTGAATACCAAATCAGAAGCACTGTTGGAATGGATCGGCGATCCGAATAAGTACAGTCAATACTGTGATGAGAATCTGCAGCTGCTCAAGATGGAAATTTACACCGGATATATACCCCCATGGCTTTCAGAAGAAGATCAAAAAAAATTTACGGCAAAACGACGTCGAAAAATCATAGCCGAATCGGAAACAGAAGGGGCCCACGGCTTTTCCGGTCGGGATTCGATTAAAATCTTTAATGAGTTTTATTCCACTTATGCCAGAGAGGATAAGCTTATCAACATGTCGACCCTGAATAAATTTTTTACAAAATACCGCAAAGAACTGAATACTTCCATTCCCAAAGGTTTTTTGGACTCTTTGCTGAGGATGTACAACTATACGATTTTACAGGAAGTTAAAGAGTCACTCTATCTTTACAATGAAGAACAAATTTCAATGGACATACAAAAATATCTGTTTGCCATTAACTTTGAAACAGGGTCTCATGAAACATGCCGTTTTACCGGAGAAAAAATGAAAATTACCGAGGAGTTTTTTGAGACCATTGAAAATTATCTGCTAGGACCGAAGGCAGACAAAATTAAACGTGTCGCTTTTCGAAAAGACACCCAAAATGAATATGCATCCAAGACCTTGACCCAAGAAATCATACTTGAGGGGAAACCGATTACGGACACAGCGCTTTATCAATCATTGCACGACCGATATGTATATCATCTCAAGGAAAAGGTGCTGGATCCCTTTTTAGACAACGAAAATTTTCGTCGTGCCATTAAAGATTACAACAAAAAAGACTTTAAGACTTATGATAAAAGGATTCGAGGCGAGGTTGAATATTTAATCAACAATCTGTGCAAAAAGTATCTTTACACCGAGCAAGGTGCAAAAGAGGTCTGCATGTATGTTATTGACATGGATCTTGCTAAAAAGTTTTCGAATCCTTAAAATTGCCATGCTTTCGAAACTTCTAAATATTCTCAAAAGATTTCATCCTGAAGGCATCTTTAAAGCCTTCGCAACCATATGATTTTACGTTAAATTTTTTTGACCAACCGCTATTTACCATTGTTTTTTGAATTAAGTGTACGAAACTTGAGTTTTTAATTGATGATGATTGCTATAACAGTTTGAACCCATTTGTCAGCTTCGTAAATTCTGACTCTGAGATCTGCGTCCAGGGGGAAATGGGATCAAATTGAAGATAAGATTTTACATTTGGTGAAAAAACTTTTCCAGCTGTTAAATTCGGTTTTTTCATTACATATTTAAAATTTTCACCTAAATCCAGAATTAAATCCAGGTCGTCATTTTCTTCCAAAAGCTCTACGAGCAGCATATTCTGCACGAGACCGCTGCCTTTTAAACGTTTTTTACCATCCCTGCCGGTATAAACCTCGATGGACGTTCTCTCCAGTGATGCAGCCGTATTGTCGTTTGCTACCAAAAAAGCCTGATCGACTAAATATGTGGCGTTTTCAAATGGAATCCACTCACTCATCAGTATTCTCTTTTCTAATGGGTTTCAGTAGCGTATTGATATGTATTGAAGGTGCAAACCTTTACTCAACTTCAATTTCACAGCTTTTATTCAGATGAACAAAAAAGAAATAGATTGAAGCAAGTAATGCCGGAACAGCCAGCAAGAATCCAAAGAAAGGCAGAACCGTGATGCCGCTCAACATGAAACCTGCTGCTACAAAAAGGAAAAACAACCCGAGTCCTGATTTTGAAATCCGTTCGATAATGCATATATTTTTCATGAGATCACCTCATCAATCATTTCATGTGTTATCATTTATAATATTCTGGTACTGACACCGTTTGGTATTAACGACGACTTGGAAAAGGGTAATACCTGTATAAAGAAAGTCAAGGAAATATTTCATACAACAGCTACCTTGCTAGGATTTAAGTAACCATTAGAAAATTTTTAAATTATGAAGCATTATGGTTGAAATATTTTGGAGGAAGGCATTCAGGAAATGAATTTCAACAAAATCAAGGTGTGTATTTTTGATGTGAACGGGGTGCTGATTGATTCAAATCTGGCCAATGCCAAAGCCATGGGCAAGGCCTTTTCAGATAATCCGGCCATGCAAAACCGAATTGCCGAGCTTTACCTTACACTCACCGGTATTGACAGGGGAAGCAAAATTCGCAAAGTTCAAGCGCAATTTTTTGGAAAGACTCTCGGAGAGACAGAATTTAGGCTTTACTGGGAAAGATTGATAAATTTAACTCGTAAAGCCATGTCCAGTGCACCGTTGACCGATGGGTGTAAGGACATTTTGGCGGTACTTGGGAGACTGAAGATAACCCGAATCGCACTTTCAAATACACCACTTTCAGAATTAAAGGGGATTCTGAAAGCTCAAAAACTTGACCTTCTGCTTGACATCATTCGCGGGGGAGGAGACTGGCCAAAAACCGAATCACTGGCCCGACTTCTGGACGAATTTCAACTCGATCCAGCAACCTGTATTTTCATCGGCGATGGAAAAGGAGATTTGTTTGCAGCCCGATATACAAAGGTGCCATTTGTTGCTATCGATCCGAATACCGGAG
>JAFDCA010000306.1 GCA_019313025.1 Deltaproteobacteria bacterium | reverse complement strand
GTGCCTCATTCTCACTGGATTCTCGAAGAACTACCTTGAAAACCTCATATATCGTTACCGTTGGAACAACAAGCGAAGCCGTGTCATTCAAAGGGGTTAAAAAGTGCTTGCTATTAGGCTCATCCGCGAAGTATGCAAGCCAGCCGGAAGAATCCACAATATTCATACTCTATCTTCCTCTCGACGGAATTCAGTATTTATTCCTTTCAGGAATCCGCGGAGCTCTTTGATATCTCGTTCCGGGATAAGCTCGATTCGTCCATCATATTCCAAAACCTGCATTCTTTGACCGGGACGAAGATGCAATGCCTCCCTTACTGCTTTGGGTATAACGACTTGATATTTTGGCGATACGGTGACTGTCTGCATTCCAAAACCTCCATCGATATTAGTTCGTATTACAATATCTTGATCGATATGATTTTGTCAATAGAATCCATTCCAATTTATTTTGCCGGTTCCCGCCTTAACCCGATCCAATCCGAGTGAAAATTACCCTCCCGGTCGATGCGCTCATAGCTATGGGCGCTGTGTGGTCGGGGGTCGGGTCGGGAATCGGGCCACGCTAAAGTATTTATTTTTAACAACAAGCACTCTATTTTTAAACGATTTTCAGCCTAAAACGACCCATTTGGGGGTCAAAAAGGCTCTTTTAAGAAACGGGTAGTTAAATTGAGTGTGGCAGAAGACATTATCTTGCCGGGCGTGTGTAGCGGTAAAATAAGCTAAAATCGGAATTAATCAACCAATCAACACAGTCAACCATTCAACCCATTCACTCAATCAACTAAATCAACCCAGTCAACTCTATCAACCAATCAACCACATCAATACGCCCCCTCCTTGCCAATTAAAACAAAAATGGTTTAAAAAATTAATTGTTAAATCTATTGACAATTAATTTTAAAACTGGTAATAATTCTTACCGATTTTTATAATAATTAGCAAAACTAACAGACAGTTTGTGAGGTTTATATTGTTTGAAATGTTAAAGGAAATAATACTCGATTTTCACAGTGAAACACTGGAAACAGGAGTTAAAAGGCATTTGCAGTATGATATTGTAAAGGGAAAAGCCTTTGTGTGCATCGGTGTCAGGCGTTGCGGAAAATCGACTTTACTTTATCAGATTATCGAATCGCTTGAAACTCAGGGGATCAAACGTGAGAATATCCTGTACATCAACTTTTTTGATGACAGGCTCACGGAAATTAAATATGGAAAACTTTCCTTGATCATGGAGGCCTACTATTCTATTTATCCGGAAAAAAAGGGCGCCGAGGAAGTGTATTGCTTTTTTGATGAGATACAGGAGGCTGAAAATTGGGAGCCATTTGTCGATAGGATTATGCGAACTGAAAAATGCTTCGTATTCATATCCGGCTCTTCAGCAAAAATGCTCTCCAAGGAAGTCGCAACACAGATGCGTGGCAGGTCATTAGCCTGGGAGTTGTTCCCTTTTTCCTTTAAAGAATTTGCTGACTATAAACAGGTCGATTATCACAAACTATCATCGAGGAATCGTCTCTTGCTTAACAAATGCTTCAATGAATACTTTCAAAAGGGAGGATTTCCGGAAGTTAGAGATTTAGCTGACAGACTTCGTATCAAAGTTCACCAGGAATATTACAAAACGATTCTCCATCGGGACGTTATAGAGAGATTTGATGCAATTCACCCTCGGGCGGTTCTTCATGCCGGATACAGGCTTATATCTTCATCAGCCTCTCTTTATTCCATCAACCGCGTCACGGAGTATTTAAAATCGTTTGGGTATAAAATCAGCAAGGGTTTTGTATCTGCATGTATCGACTGGTTTCAGGATGTCTATTTTCTCCATTCAGTAAAATTGTTCAGCCCTTCAGTAAACAAACAAAATGTGAATTCAAAAAAGGTTTATTGCATCGACCATTCGTTAACGGTATCTGTATCCCCCGGTATTTTGGCCAATAGAGGTCATTTACTTGAAAACCTGGTATTTGTGCATTTGAGACAACGTACCGAAGATCTGTACTACTACAGGACAGAAAAGGGGAAAGAAGTCGATTTTATATGGCTTGGCAATCAGAACACAAAAAATCTCCTCCAGGTAACCTTTACCTTAAATGATACGCTAACCAAAAAACGCGAAACATCTTCTATGTTTCAAGCAATGGATGAGCTTTCCATTCAAGAGTCTACCATAGTTACAATTGATGACGAAGACACTATAGAGGAGTACGGAAAAAAAATAAACGTAGTACCAGCCTGGAAGTACCTGCTTGCTGTTTAGTGAAACCAATCAACGAACTAAAAACAACATTGTAAATCCGTGTTCATCCGTGTCCCAATTTCTTTCCCGCGAAGCGGCCTAACACTCTTTGGTCTGTGTAATTCTGTGTGGGTCGGTGGCTATTTTTTTTATCCGCGAAGCGATGAAAACCATAATGGACGGAAAGCAAGGCGTAAGGCGCATGGTAAAAAAGAGCTCAAAGCTGAAAGGAAAATTAACCGCAGACACATACAGACGCACGCGGACATAAAAAAGAGGTTAAGTCTAAAAGATAGAAGATGGTGATCGGGGTCGGGCCACGCTAAGGTATTGATTTTTAATAACAAGCGCTGTATTTTTAAGCGATTTTCAGCCTTAAACGACCCATTTGGGGGTCAAAATGGCTCTTTTAAGAAAAGGGTAGTTAAATTGAGTGTGGCAGAAGACATTATCTTGCCGGGCGTGTGTAGCGATAAAATAAGCTAAAATCCGAATTAATCAACCAGTCAACCCAATCTGCTGTCAACCAATAAAAGTTATTTATTTTTTTTCGGACGTCCCGCTGATCCCTTCTGAGCGCTGTGTCGCC
>JAFDCA010000305.1 GCA_019313025.1 Deltaproteobacteria bacterium | reverse complement strand
TTGCCTCCATTAAATATAGATTAACCCCGCAGGAGATCAAGATCGCCAGCCTTATCCGGCAGGGGAAAACCACTAAGATTGTCGCCGAGTTAATGGGTTTATCTTTAAGAACCATCGAGTTTCACCGAACTAAAATCCGCCATAAAATGGGGCTAAAAGACAAAACTGACAGCTTGCAGGCCTACCTTCTGAACCTCAAATAACACTAGTTTTCACTAGTAATAGATCCGCATATTTTTACGGTTTACTGCCATTGTACGCTTTGATACTTTAATACAAGGTAAGCTGAAAAGTTGTATGCGCTTATACCGTCAAGAGCTTTTACTGATCTCGATGAGTTATTTCATTGGATGGATAATAGTGAATAAAGGATGATCTCTCTCTCACCTTCTCGAGTTTATATATTTTTAAATTATTATCAATAACTTATAAGTATAAATGTTGTAAAGCGTCAATGGCCGAATGAATATTTTTACATTGAATCCGATTTTTTCTTTTGAAGATCATTTATCCTGACGAATAGGCGATATATCAATAAATATAGGTTCATCAAAAGAATATTTTGTCAAAGCTGGATCGCATATTACAATAGTAAAAATTTTTCAAGGTGGGCATTTGACCCGACCTCGGTAATGTGAATCAGGCCCATCGGTGTAAAATGCTGAGGGTTAAATAATGTCTGTTTCTCAATCTAAGTTCTCCTGCCAGCTGGTAGATGATGATCCAAATATCATCTCCCTTCTAAAATCCTTCTTCAAGGATACTTCCTACCAAATTTATACAGCCATGAATGGGAAAAGTGCGCTGTCGCTAATAGAAAAGACGAGAATTGACGCCACCCTGATTGATTTAGTCATGCCGGGGATGGACGGCATCACCCTCTTAAAAGAGATAAAGAAAGATTATCCGGAAACCATGGCGATCATACTTTCCGGTTACGGCTGCATCGAATCCGCGGTCAAGGCGATCAAACTGGGAGCTGTCGGTTTCTTAGAAAAACCCATTTCCCCGAGGGCTTGAGATTCTGTCTGTCTCAGCTTTACGAAAAATGGAAAGCGAAAGAAGAGAATCGAACTCCTGGATTTAAAATTAAATCCCGCCTTGGGTATGACCAACTGGTTGGCAGTTCTGCGGAGGTAAAGAAGCTCAAGCAAATAATCGCACAGGTCGGTCCAACGAACGCCCCGGTTTTGATCCAGAGACAAACCGGAACGGGCAAGGAGCTGGTTGCGCGGGCTGTTCACTGTCAAAGCCGGCGATCCAAAAAAAGTTTTATGCCGGTCGATTGTGCCGCCATCAGTGAAACCGTCATTGAGAGTGAGCTTTCTGGGCAACGGTTAAGTCTTATGCAATAACTATTCAGACAACTCAGACTCAGAGGCCAGTCATGAGCAATAGAAAAAATGCTTTGGCTTGCAACAAAATTATCGTTACTGTGCTTACGGTAATCCTTATTGCCATAACCTTTTTGCTGAGTTCCTGCACAAAAGATAGAGAGAATGGTTACCTATACACCATCGGTCTAGTAACAAACAATCGAAACGGACTCCGAAACATTCAAGGTTTTCAAGATAAGATGACTGAACTTGACTATATTGTCGGAAGAAATGTCAAGTACATGTTTGAGGGATTCCCTGTGAGGGGGAGCAACCTCGATGCCGTTCTTAATAAATTTATCAAGGCAAAAGTTGACCTAATTTTTACTGCGGGTACGCCAACAGGTGTCGCAGCTCATAGAATAACTTCTGGCACAAATATCCCGGTCATATTTGGTGTTATCGCCGACCCCATAGCTGCCGGTGTGATGAATGATTTAATTAGACCTGGCGGTAATATGACTGGTGTAAAACTCTGCGATAATCAAGCCCGGCGATTGCAGTTTCTTGTTGAACTGGCACCAGATATCAAACATATCCTTATACCCTATAACCCCGAGGATACGGCTTCACTTACTGCATTAGAGCAGGTAAACAATGTTGCCCCTGACTTGGGTGTCAAAATTGTTGGGAAATGGGCCCATAATGACCAAGAAGTATTTGAACTTCTTAATAACATTCCCGAGAGTCTGGAAGCCATCTTTCTCGTCCCTGGAACGACAGTCAACATACACTTACAGGATGTGCTAGCAGTCGCTCGCACACGAAAGGTGCCGGTGTCTGGACCAAGTTTGGCCCAAGTTGAAGAAGGCGCTTTGATTACTTATGGCTTTAACCATTATGAGGCTGGAAGGCAGGCCGCGCGGATTGCAGATCAGGTCCTCAAAGGTGCTGATCCGGGCAATTTGCCTGTTGAGACGGCAGAATTCTTTATGGCTGTTAATCTCAAAGCAAGCGAAGAGATTGGCCTGCGGGTTCCCTATTCAATCTTGCAACAAGCTAAAATAATTATTCGTCCCGAAAAAAAATAGCAAAAGGGGAAAGGTTTGTTCAAAAGCTTACGTTTCCGATTATCGATTATTTTTATTAGTTTAGCTGTTGTGCCGCTCCTCCTCGCAGTTATTTTCTTGACCCGATACAGTGTCGATTATCTTGAAAAACAGAGTCAGATTATTCTGCATGAAATAGCGGTACGTTTTGGAAACGAAGTCAGAGCATTTATTGAAGACCACAAAAACCACCTTTTTCTGATCCATAAACTCCACGGGTTTGAATTGCTTAACCCTGAAAAACAAAGAACAATTCTCAACATCCTCCTGTTTGACGAGCAAGTCTATCAAGATATTTTACTGCTTAGCCCTGAGGGGCAGGAGATAATTCGATTGTCTCGCTCCATAGTCTTCTTGGATAAGGATCTTAAAAATCAGGCTACTCAAAAGGAATTCCTGTATCCTGCTACCCACAAAGAACCATATTTTAGTGCGGTATACTTTGACAGGAAAATTCAGGAACCCCTGATCACCATTTCCATTCCTCTCGTTGATCTGCGCAACGGAAAACTTGCATATGTACTGGTCGCCAACTTACGGTTCAAGAAGATTTGGGATTTACTTGCCAATATTGAAATAACTGGCGAAGGGGCTGTCTATATTGTTGATCAGACGAAGCAGGTCGTTGCACACCGGAATCCATCCATTGTTTTACGCGGTACGACCGTAAATCTGCCGGAAATTCCAGGTCGTGCTAAAGGTTTATCCGGCGCGGATGTCATCATCTCTTGGGATTTTCTGCAATTTGGTGACCAAAAAATTACAATTGTCGCCGAACAACCTATTTCGCAAGCGTTTGCATTAATTGCGAACACCTTTCGAATTGCGATAACCATTACATCTGTTTTCCTTGTTCTGGCAATTATCCTTATTGTGCTGGCAATCCGGCGGATCGTCAGACCAGTTGAGTTGCTGGCAACTTCCGCTCGGGCCATCAGCAATGGTGATTATGCCCAGTATATAGAGGTGAGCAGTCAGGATGAAATAGGCGCTCTTGCATCC
>JAFDCA010000304.1 GCA_019313025.1 Deltaproteobacteria bacterium | reverse complement strand
CGTTGTTAAAAACACCATAATTTCAAGAGGGAATTCCCATTTGGATAAAACGTATTCCAATAATCATGCCATGCATGGTTTTTTTGTAGAAAGAAGTATGTATTAAGGAGTGGAATTGACGCAGATATGAATATTAGTGATTCTAACTTAATGTTATTATATTAGATACGCAATTTCTATTGTTTGACACAAAAAAATGATCGATGTTGATTGGATAAAGATCTGAGCTGAAAAAAATAAAGTGCAATTTTCAATTTAGCACATAAATTTGTGCATAAATACACAATTTTATGTGCATTCTCTTATCCCATAATTTCTATAAGTTAATCTCTGATAGTTTTAAATAACGTTTCAAATTTATACGGATGACCTGTCGGCGGTTTTTATTTCGAACCGATATGTATCTATACACACCATCATCTTTAGTTTTATATATTCAAATCAGCCCTGAATCGAGCATTGCCTTTGCAACGGCAAGATCTTCATTTTTGGTGATCTTAATGTTGAATATACCGCCGTTAATAATTTTTACATCCTCTCCCAACCTCTCAACAAGGGATGCATCATCAGTGCCGATATATCCATCTTGTTTTGCAATTTCATGGGCTTTTAATATAAGATCATATTTAAACGCCTGTGGGGTCTGGGCAAGCCAAATATTTTCTCTGGGAATGGTTGTTTCGATAATATTCGATTCGTATACACGCTTTAACGTATCGCTGGCGGGAGCACCAAAAATGCAGGCGCCATATTTTTTTGAGCCGAGAACACACTCCTTAATGCCTTCTGGTGGAATAAATGGACGAACTCCATCATGAATGACAACGATCTCTGTATTTTTGGTAATAGCTCGAAGTCCGTTATATACGGAGTCTTGACGCTTGGCGCCCCCATGGACAAGGTTTATCTGTTTTTTAAGGTCGAGCAATGAAAGAATGTTGTTTTGACAATATTCGATATCTTCTTTTGGAACGATAAGAAAGATTTCTTCTACCAAGCTGCAAGAATCAAAAGCCATTATCGAATGTGCCAAAACAGGTCGTCCCGAAAGATCCAGGTACTGCTTTCGCATTGCACCTTTCATACGAACACCCTTACCTGCAGCTACGATAATTGCAGAAACCATTTTATGATTTTATTGTATATTTCAAGGATTAAGCCGCCGGAAGCAATTTAATTTTCGAGCATTACAAGGCGATTGTTAAAACAAAACATTTATGTACAGCCACTATTTGAGGTAATTCAGCTCTTTGGGCAGTGGAACACCCTTTCCCATGGTATCTTCACCATAATTTACACTGGCCAGGATTTTAATGTCGTTCAACGCCCGAACATCACCTTCAAAGATGACTTCAGTATAATTTTCTTTCTGAATTTTCCCTCCTGCCCATTGAATATCAAGAACACTGCTGGCATCGAACCGGTCTTCGCCCACACACAGTTCCACCTGTCCACCATAGTGCTGAACAGTTTTTGCCACCAAAAGGCTGGGCCGACTATGGAAACCAAGACTAACGGGAACACCCACCTTAATGGAAGAGCGTTCAATGTTCTCGTTCAAAATGTCTCGAGCCAACTCTCTACCCTTCGTAAGGAAATAACATATGTAATATAGTCCGTAATTAATGGTTCGATCCAGAAGTTCCTCTGGATCAATTAAGGATGATAATCGATCTTGCACCTTCTTATAGATGTTTTTATATCCAGCTTCATGGAGATGCCGTTCATAAAAATGAAGAAGCCTTCCAATCATTTGAAGCAGATGAAATACGACTGAAAAAAACCCCCGCAAGTCTTTAAGCTTTTTATTACCAAATCTGTATCCACCATGAATTACATAGGTATCAAAAGATGATTGAAGATTATGAACAAGCATTTCAAAACGCCTCATGTTCACTTCATTGACTTTTTCCGGAACAATCTTCAACATCTCTTTCAGATCGTAAGGCTCGTAAAATTTTAGATCATCAAAACTTTCCGAGATGCTTAGAAATTCACTGGCAATTTGAACAATATGTTTTTTTTGCTGATCTTTATCGATATCATCGATATCATAATCTAGCGTCTCTCCAGTTATGATGCCAGGAAAGTCATCCATATCATATTTATCTTCATGGGGTAACGGTATGCTAAGCCTTTGAGCCTCTTTTATGATAACCGGTGCCAATTGAGTTAGAGATTTTCGCAAAAAATATAGTGTGGCTGTTCCCTGTTCTTCGAATGTTTCGCTATCTGGAAGTCCATAAAAATCAAGACGATTTAAAATATGGGTCTGTGAATATCCACCAAGACTTAAGTGTCGGACAGCTGCTGAAAGTTCTCTGTAAAAATATAAATTCGTATTGTTTTTAGCACCATGAAAGTCAAGAAAATCCTCTAGAACCTGAGAAGATCCAATGAGTTTCGAAAAAAGCATTTTTGTAAAAAGGTATCGAGATGAACTAAAATTGCAAATATAAATGCAACACTTCAAGTAATCGTGAGAAAATATTCGAACTTTCTCTGAAAAAGATATGTCACAAACCGTTTTCTGAAATTTCATACTCACCGTATTTCCTTGCGGGTTTCAGAAACCGCCTGAATGGTTTTTGATTAATATTAATTGTTCTGTAAAGTTTGCTACGGTCCGAGCAGTCCGTAAGCCGAATTCTGTATCCGGTAAGAGTTACCCCTTGACCGGTTGACGATCATTCATCTATGAATGCCGGTTGCCCGGCACTTCTTGCGACCTACCCGGGAACTTGAACGGGCCGTTCTCAAACGCCCCCCTATTTGGTCTTGCACCGAGTGGGGTTTGCAAAGCTTCCCCGGTCACCCGAAGAACTGGTGCGCTCTTACCGCACCGTTTCACCCTTACCCCGCTCGAAAGCGGGGCGGTATACTTTCTGTTGCACTTTCCTTCACGTTGCCGCGACTCCATGTTATGGAGCACCCTGCCCTGTGGTGTTCGGACTTTCCTCCGAATCATTTACTTGATCCAGCGACCGTCTGGATGGCTCGAACCGTAGT
>JAFDCA010000303.1 GCA_019313025.1 Deltaproteobacteria bacterium | reverse complement strand
CATGTTGCTTCGGGCCGGACCTTGACGAACACGGACTGTGTGGTGTGGACTATTATTAACCCAAAGAACTTCAAATGTCAGTGTTCCCTGGCGGAAACAACCCGAACTAGTGCACCGGCAGGCAAAATGGTTACTCCACTTGTTCTCGATTCCGGTTTTCCAAGTGTTCCTGAGTGTTGCCATGGTTGTATCTGGGATCCCAGCATCAGGATCAAGCTCTATTCGGACGATAATATGGGTTCCCTCTTGCCGGTACCTTGCGGTCCATCCATAGATGCATTCGCTCAATCTCCTCTCGATTTCCTGTCCTCCGATATTGACGTTAATCGTCGAATGCCGTGGCGCCTCATGTCTTGTGGATGACTTCGCCAAAACCCTTCCGGTGTCGTTTCTTACCTTCACGTATGGATCAGGATTTCCCTCAAACCAACCACTAAAGTCACTTTTTTCATAAGGGATCACGTAGTTGCCATGATGGTCGGTTCTGTCGCGACCAAGGCTGTCGTCGAACAAAAAATCGTCATCATAAGCGTTGACACGCAGATTGCAGAGCTCCCGTGAGGACCGCGCGTCCCGTACTTTTCCCCCAACCGTATACTGACCGATCAGATCAAGCGGATTCAACCGAATATCAAAATACGTTTCCCTCCCCGCTCCGCCGCGTTCTTCTGAACGGTAAACTAATCGCCCTTGATTGTTATAGATCTTCAGAAAAACATCTGGCCCGCCCTCGGGGTCGAACCACCCTGCATCAAAAGCATCGCGTTCGAAGGTAATAGAGAAATTCCCTTGAGAATTCGTGATATCGGATCCGAGGTAGTCGTCGGCCGATATCCAGTCATTGTCGTACGCCTTGACCCTTAAGTTCGGAACTCCCACCCCATTATCACTTCGCCGCACCCGGCCATAGACTCTATATGCCATACCCCCTCCTTTCCGCGCAAAGTGCGCATTTCATGATACATTGAATTGAATTGAATTGATAAGAACTAGCTTTTTGAGAGCTGAATAAGCTAGAATAATGAATTGTGTACCGGATTCGGCCGCAGACCAACATATGAAATATATAATGAACGGAAACTATTGGTATCCAAGGCTACTACACTTAGTTCAGGTATTTCACCAGAGCAGGCTTCAGATTCAGAAGGAAGTTCAGTTGTCACTATCGAATGAATAATAGCAATAGAAGAAAATGGAATATTACTCGGTTTGAGATTTGTTCGCGAGAGAAAAGTAGATTTTGCCTTAGATAGAGTTCTCGTACTCGAATTGTCTAACAATTTATTATATACGAAAGGCACAAAGTCAACAAAAATCTAAAGAAAATACAGTGAGTTATACTAAAAAAATTAAATCTATTACAAATTTAAATTGCTTATTCTAAAAAATAAATTTATTTCAAATAATTGAATAGATTATCATCTTGCTTGAAAGAAAGGTCAAAGCGTTAATTTGTCCTGAACAAAACTTGACTTTACAGTAGTCAGACCCTTCTGGTGTCAATGACAGTTATGGTTAATACAATCATGAACCTTTGCTCCTGCCCACATAAAGCGGTTTTGGAGTTGTTTAAGAATGTAGATTTGTCTGGTTCTTTCAGAGGCATCATTTTCCCATCCGCCCCAGTAACCGTAATAGTTGAAATAATATTGCCGTGGGCAGGTTTGAAAGATTCTGTCTCTGGATATGGACCAGGAAAATTCGTTTTTGAAGGTGCTCATTTTTTAAAAAGTTTAAAAAACTATGAGGATAATCTTAACAACCGAACATGGCGAACGGATCATGATGCCTGATTTCGGATGTGGTTTTCCCAACGTGATCTTTAAACCAATTAGTGACCTCACCAATGTTCTGATTCAGTAAATGGTTGTAAAGGTACAGATTTAATTGTAACGGTTTATGAAGAATCTGTTGAACCTTTATATGCAATGTCTATGGACAGAACAATACTCATTCTATGTGAACATTTTAGAGCTGTCCAAATATTTGCCGACTCTTCTGTATTTATCGGTACAAGAACCATTTGCAGGGTATAGTTGTATTCTTCAATTTCTAAGAGAGGTCTCTCAATCACTGTTTTTATAGCATTGTCTATTAAAATATGCGGGACTAATTTGGTGTGATCTCCAGTAGCAGACAATAAAAAGTGTAGCCTCAACGGATATGCTTTTAATGGTTTTCGTACATCAGAACGAGTAACGTTTTGGAAATCTGGAGCTAAATTAACCAGAAATGGATAAATGTTCAAATTGGGATGCTCGTGATCATTGATATTACTTGGGTGATCGTTGGAAATTGAGAAATTTTCTAAAGACGTCTCTTGCTCATTTATATTTTTAACGAAATAATTATTAAGTGCGGATGTAGCTGATGAAATCGGGTATTCCAGATTGGGTTTCATCCCTCCCTCCCTTTATTATTGCCATTAATCTCAGTAAAATAAGTGGATAAATTCTTTTAATGTGATACAGACATATTAGCCATAAATCTTATTCCCCAGCCTCCTCGAGCACCTAAGCGTCACAAACCTGCCTTGCCGACAGCATCATATCTTCTCCTATATTCATCACCAAATTTGGCGACCTCTGTTAATTTTTTCCTCAAAAGACTTGCTAAGCATTACTTTCCCATGTCTAATGACAAATTTAGCAATTGCTATTGGATGAAATCCACCACACGTGACCCATGCCCCATTGTGCCATTTATGCCCAGACAGTGGATCTCTTGCAGACCAATCCAATTTAAAAGACTCTTTTATGCGTCTAAATTTTCCAGTACTTAAATCATAATCATCGATGAATCCAGGAACGGGATTAGTTTTAATTTCTGAATAAATGATTGTTAAGAAAAACCGCCTTTTTCTTGCTGGCAGAGAAATTTTTACTGGTTCGGATAAAACAATTTCATTACCTTGACAATCAAGCGCCATTCCAGGTTCTATGTAAACGGTGTTTCTTCGCAAATTGACCTCAAGACCGCAAGCTACCCTGCTACCACGGAAGCAACGGTTATGCCTTCGACGTTTATTTTGACTGTATTTCTGTAAAGTTTGAAAATCATCAGCTGTTAACATCATGCCATCAAAGAAATTCGGCCTCTGGATATCATTATTTTCATCGTTTGAGCTCATTTAGAGATCCTCCTTTTTCGATATTTCTCGACGATGCCTTAGTTGGTTCAAATATAAGGAAAACATACCAGAAAAAATCATCTAGTAAATTATCACCCCATCCAATAATTCCCACGCCTCCGCAGGTTTAATCGCAAGCGATTGTGTAATCCCCATCTT
>JAFDCA010000302.1 GCA_019313025.1 Deltaproteobacteria bacterium | reverse complement strand
CCGCTGTATTGAAGCACTTAAAGGTTGGAGATACCGTGGATATGAAATATATTCCTCCTGAATCTGCCGGCTTGTCTGAATCCTTAAAAACACAAATCGCACATATCACTCAAAAAGATGAGGAGCCGTTCAAGGGTCATTTTATCATCGGTCTTTTAATTACAGAAAGGGCGATTATTGATTCCTCGGCCTCAACGCCAGCCTAACCCCCATCGATACGGTTACGTTTTGTAAATTTCTTCGCAATATGGGTTATGAATTAACCGCTTTACTGTTCAGCGAAAATTCATCTTTTCTCCGATGTTTGAATAAGCGACCCAAATAGCCAAAAATCTTTTTGATACCCCGCCATATTTTTGGCAGGAGCCAAATCATCAACCCGAGAAAAAAGATCATCAATACCAAAAAAAGCCACGGATAATGAAGGGCCGTCCAGAGACCGCCAATCACAGCAATATCCTCTGCGACGGAAGCGGCCCATTTGGTGAACGGGTCGTGTGATAAATTAATGTGTTTGCTATTCATGATCATGAAGATGGAGATCGGCGATCATCCTGCGTCACTCCATCTTCAAGGGTTGTGGTTACAAAGCTTTTCGGCGTCTCTTTACTCAACCGGTGTTAGCTCAACCCGTCTGTTTTTAGCCCGGCCTTCCTTAGTTTTATTGCTGGCTGCTGGTTTCGTAATGCCAAAACCTTTTGTGGTGAGCCGTTCGGCATCAATCCCCCTGTTAACCATGAAATCCTTTATCGCTTCGGCCCGTTTTTCAGAAAGGGTCATGTTATACTCCGGGGCTCCGGTACTGTCTGCATGTCCGTCGATTTGAACCTTGAGGTCCGGATTCTGTTTCATTATCAACACCGCTTCAGTGAGCATGGGATATGCTTCGGATTTTACTTCTGCGCTGTTAATATCAAACAACACCTTCGCAGCATAGGTCCAACACCCTCTTGCGTCAACCGTTGCCCCTAAAGGCGTATCAGGGCATTGATCCAGATTGTCCGAGACACCGTCCTTATCGCTGTCCATCGGCATTGGAACCGCTTTGGGTTTTGGGGCAGGTTTGGCCAAAAATATGCTTTCAACAAATCCGGCCATGCTCGAGGATGTGGCAAGTCGGTCAGCTGTGGTTGAAAATCCACAGCCGCCTGCTTTGGCAATCTGTTCCAGGATTGCCTTTCCACCGGAATCATCTCCGATCTGCACCGTATCGATGCACAGTCTGTTGCCACACTGGCCTTTTAAAGCCTCGGCAGCTTTCACGGGTTCCTGGTCCATATCCATGCCATCGCTAACGATAACAATGGCCATGGAACCTTGGGCTGACTTCAGGTCTTCACCGGCTGCGGTAATGGCTTTAGCCAGAGGAAGAGAACTATCCCCACCCGGCCCTTTCACACCGTCTAAAGCCGATCCAAATCCTGATGTCGAATACGGCGTCACGCCATATACCAGCATGGTCGATCTGTCCGGCAAATAGGCATAGTGACCGAATGTTCGGAGTGCGCCGTCATATTTCAATTCCGGAAGCGTCCGGTTCATCGCCGTTAAGAAATTTTTGGCAATGGTCGCTTTGGCTTGTCCATGGTATTTATCCGCCATTGTAGAAGATGTGTCTAATATGACTACAAAATTGTTCACCTTGGCTACATACTGATCCGCCTGAAATGTATAAGGTGTAAAAGACGGAGCTGTCATTTGAACCTGCTGGCCGGCACATCCGATCAGCAAAGCACTGATCATCACAATAAAAATCGTTATCATATAATACTTTTTCATATCTCCTCCTTTTTTTCATTCCTTTTCAACTTCAACGATAATCAAATTAATAAATCCCCCTGTTTCTATTTATTTTCCCTCGTGTTTATACACGTGGACATCGCGCTGTGGAAAGGGTATGCTGATACCTTCGGCGTCAAAACTTTTTTTAATGTTTTCGGTGAGTGCGGAGTAGACACCCCAATAGTCTGCGGCCAATACCCATGGGCGAACCGCGAAATTTACACTGCTGTCCGCCAATTCGACGAGCGTGATTGTTGGAGCAGGATCTTTTAAAATGCGTTCCTCTTTTGCCACTACATCAGATATCACTTTCTTTGCATGATCAATATCATCCCCATAACCAATACCGAACACCAGGTCAACACGTCGTGTTCCTTTGGCCGAATAATTCGTGATGTTGCCTGCGGTTAAACTGGCATTGGGTATAATGATCGTTTTATTGTCGGGCGTTAACAGTTGTGTGGTAAATATATGAATTGCTTCGACAGTTCCTGCAACCCCTGCCCCTTCAATAAAATCACCCACTTTGAAGGGACGAAAAATGATCATCAAAAAACCGGCGGCAAAGTTCGAAAGCGATCCTTGTAAAGCAAGACCAATGGCAAGACCGGCGGCACCGATGACGGCAATAAATGACGTGGTCTGTATGCCGAGTTGTCCGAGAGCTGCCAGAACAACAAAAACCAGCAAGGCCATGTAGACGAGATTGGCAATAAAGGAAACGATGGTGGGATCAACCTGTCTTTTGTTCATCACTTTTTCAGTAAAAACGGTCAACATTTTCGCGAGCCATCGACCCACAATAAAAACGGCAATCGCTGCAACAACTTTAAGTCCGTAAATGGTTAATAATGCCCATACCCTTGACAACACAACTTCCATGTTTCACCTCCATTAATTTAACAAAGTTAACTTTATGTTTTTTTTTACGATCTTAAAAAAGTTTCATTTTGCGATCAGAAAATCAACTCATCATAAAAAGGCAATAAATATGCCATTTTTACAAGAATAAATATTTCTTGGATACTTTCGGATCTACAACGACGGAAAATGGTTTTATATAGAACAAAAACAGCGGGTTGTTTAGTTTAATATCTCTATGCTATCGGCAAAGAAAATCGTATGCTAGTAACACTATTATTTGTTTGATCCTTGTCTCATTCTAATTTTATGAGACAATTCTGTATCAATATTTGTTTATCTGCATTTCTCATAAGGTATTCATGGTTTCTGCGACGTTTCTATGCTCAGGAGTTTGGGCCCTTGCTTTAGAAGAAATTTTCTTTCGATGGTTTCCCATATCCATCCGGAATAACCATAACCACCCACCGGTTTCGCTACAAAAGCGCCTTTCCAGGACTCTGATCGCCCTTGATTTACCCCCACGGTACCGAATCGTCCAAGAACCATTTTATCCACAGGATGACAATACGGTTCGCCGACAAGATCATCACCCAAATTGACCGCCTTGTCATCTCCATAGATAGAAGCTCTCAGTCCGTAACGATTGTCCCGGGCCAAGTGAAGCGCTTCACTTTCATTTTTAAACGAACAGATATAGCTCACCGGTCCAAAGGTTTCTTCCCGCATGCCCAGCATGTCCTGTTTGGCACCCACAACCACCGTGGGATACACCAAATGCCCGTCAATACGTCCACCGAGGACAACCCGAGCGCCTTTATCCATGGCATCCTTTAATTGTGCCTTGATATTTGCTATGGCTCGAGCACTAGCCACCGGTCCCATGTCCGTATCAGGATCCGCAGGATCGCCGGTTTTAATTTTACGGCTTAACTCAACAAACCGTTCCACAAAGACATCATGAAAAGCCTCATGCACGTAGACGCGCTCCGGCGCTGTGCAGGTCTGCCCAGCGTAAATGTATTTGGAAAAAGCCAGCTCTGTTGCCGCAGCCTCTAGATCGGCTCCTGGAAGAACAATAAAGGGATCTTTTCCCGGCCCTTCGAAAATAAACTTCTTGCCGAATTTCTTAACATAATTCTGGTAACCCAGCGCATGATCATCGGAACCGAAGAGGCAGATGGCCGGTATATTCGGATTCGTAATAGCGGTTTCGAGAAACTGTCTACCGTTCATATATTCAAAACAAATGGCATCGCCGAATATCGGTTTATATAGGGATTCCGTAAAACGGGATATATCGGACCCCCGTGTTGCAAATTTCACCCTCACACGATTGCCCACAAGAAATATGGAAATTATGGCGGTATTCAACCAGGCGCTGCCGTTATACGGCAACAACAGGGCAACCTCTTGATTAGGGCCGCAAATGGGTAGACGATCAGCAAATGCAGAGACCATCTTGTCAAAACTTCTTAGGTTGTCTAGATTCATATCCACTTCGATACGACATTCTCTGACGGTAAAACCGGCATCTTTCACAGCCGTTTCGATCAATCGATCACGGTTGGCGGATATCGCCGTTATTAACTGATGAACTTTTTCCAGCCGCTTTTCAATCTTTCTCATTTACCTTCTCCTCATCGTCAGACGTTGTCATGATTTGATCCGAAGCTTTCTCATAAAGATAGATGTTATAGCAGTTGCCAAAAATATGTTCCGATTAAATGAATAACGGTCACGATTTACCGTAAGCCGCCGGATGATTTCGTTGAGGTCGGGAAGCTGTCTGAGCAAATTAGAGCGCGTTAAAGAGAACATCTTCGAAGTATTTCAAATTAAAACAT